>JBNAKH010000122.1:0-4777 GCA_052047495.1 Candidatus Pelagibacter sp. | reverse complement strand
AAAAAGCCTGTGTCAGACACTCTTTATGGTCTAATTTATTTTTTTTTGCTGTATTTGCTAGTCTAAAAAAATTTGCTTTTTCATTATTAAAATTAATCCTAAATAAATTTTTACTCAACAGTTACCGACTTTGCTAAATTTCTAGGTTTATCAATATCATAACCTTTTTTAAGTGCTGAATAATAAGCTAATTTTTGCAAAGGAATAGTTAAAAGAAAAGGTAAAAGATCTTCATTGGTACTTTCAACTTCAATTTTTTCCCAAATATTCTCTGAAATTACTTCATCTTTACTTTTATTTGTTATTAATAAAACCTTAGCTCCTCTAGCAATTACCTCCTGCATATTCGAAATCGTCTTTTTATAATAATTATCTCTTGGAGCCAAAACTACAACTGGCATACCCTCCTCTATTAATGCAAGAGGTCCATGTTTCATTTCTCCTGCCGGATAACCTTCGGCATGAATGTATGATAATTCTTTCAGTTTTAAGGCACCTTCAAGTGCAATTGGATAAGAAAACCCGCGTCCCAAAAACATAGAACCCTTTGCTTCATTAAAAGTATTTGAAACAGATTGTATTTTGTTATCAATTAATAATGTTTGCTCAAGAAGTTTTGGTAAATTTTTAAGATCATCAATTCTTTTGTCAAAATGAATCTTTTCAATATCTTTTCTCAACAAAGCAATTTTCAAGGCTAGTAAATATAAAATTAATATTTGTCCAAGAAAAGCTTTTGTAGAAGCAACCCCTATTTCGGTTCCACAATGTATTGGTAATACAAATTCAGAGTCTCTTGCAATTGAGCTTTCTACTACATTTACAATTGCACAAGTTTTCATGTTATTTTTTTTACATAAATTTAGAGCTGCATAAGTATCTGCTGTTTCTCCAGATTGCGAGACAAATACATAAAGTGTCTCTTTTTTAAATCTATTTTTTCTATATCTAAACTCCGATGCTATATCTATATTTACATCTAATGATGTTATTTCCTCAAACCAATATTTTGCCATTAAACATGAGTGATATGCTGTTCCACATCCAATCAAAGTTATTGATGTAATCTCATTACTTTTCCAAGGAAAGTTATAGATATTTATATCTTTATTAGACATATCTATATACTCATTAATTCCATTTCTTATTGTGCTTGGTTGTTCTTCAATTTCTTTGGCCATAAAATGTTTGTAATCACCTTTGTCATATTTTTCTTCTGTAGAGGACAATTGTAAAACTTTTTTATTAATTTTAGTTCCTTCCTCGCAAAAAAATTCAACATGATCTTTTTTAATAATGCAGAATTCACCATCATTTAAATACGTAATCTTATTTGTCATCGATTTAAGGGCATAAGAGTCTGAACCCAGATAATTTTCATTAGGACCATAACCGACAGCTAATGGTGATCCTCTTCTTGCGCCAACAATTAAATCTGGTTGATCTTTAAAAATTATACCAAGTGCAAAGCTTCCATGTAAAGACTTCAAAGTTTTTTGAATTGAATTAACAATGTTTTCTGTTTTAAGATTTTCAGTAATTAAATGGACTATTACCTCTGTATCAGTTTGAGATTTAAATTTGTGACCTTTTCCAATTAAAAATTTTTTTAATATTGTTGAGTTTTCAATAATTCCATTATGAACAACAGAAACATTCTGAGAAGAATGTGGGTGTGCATTAATACTATTGGGGAGCCCGTGTGTTGCCCATCGAACATGACCAATACCAATAGTTCCGGCCATGCTTTGAACTAAGGAATTTTTTTCCAAATTTTCTACTCTTCCCTCAGATTTTACTTCATTTATTAATCCATCATATAAGGTCGCCATTCCAGCTGAGTCATAACCTCTATATTCTAATTTTTTAAGAGAATTAATTATAGTTGCTGATACAGGTTTATTGCTATTAATTCCAATTATTCCACACATAACTATTTAGATTTTCTTTTATAATTTTTTATTTCAGTCTGTAAACTTCTCGTTAACGCTAATGATTTTTTCTTCACGTTTTTTGTTATAACCGAACCAGCCCCAACCACACTATTCTCTTCGATAACAACTGGTGCCACTAATGATGAATTTGAACCAATAAAAACATTGTCTTTTATTTTAGTTTTATTCTTTTTTACTCCATCATAATTACAAGTAATTGTTCCAGCGCCAATGTTGACTGATTTACCTATTTCACTATCACCGATATATGTTAAGTGGTTTACTTTTGAATTTATACCCAAAGTGCTTTTTTTGATTTCAACAAAATTTCCAATTTTTGAACCACTTTTTAAAACCACTCCTGGTCTTATTCTAGCATATGGTCCAATATCAACTTTATTTTCTATTTTACAATTTTCCAGATGCGAAAAAGATTTTATTATAACATTGTTTCCAATTTTCACTTTTTGACTTATTACCACATAGGGTTCGATAATCACGTTCTTACCTATCTTGGTGTCTTTCGAAAAAAAAATTGTTTCAGGACCAACCATTTTTACTCCATCTTTTAAAAATTTTTTTCGAAGGTTATTTTGAAGCTTTTGTAAATTTAATTGTTTCATCTTAAAAATCATTTATATTAAGTATCCATGTTTCTTAATTCACATAATATTTCTTAAAAAAACTTTTAATTATGCAGCAAAACTTTACAATACTTTTTGATTTAGATGGAACTTTAGTTGATACAGCGCCAGATTTGATGCGTGCACATAATCATGTAATGAAAAAATTTGGTTACCCCACAAAGTCTACAGAGGAAATAAGAAATCTTGTGGGTCAAGGTGCTGGTGCAATGCTCGGAAGGTCAATTTGGGGACAAGCTAAAAAAGAGTTTGGAAAAGTGCAAGATGAAAAGATTAAAAAAGAAATGATAAAAGATTTTACTGACTTCTATGGTAAAAACATTGTTAACGAAAGCACCCTGATAAATGGGGTCAAAGAATTTTTAATATGGTCAAAAGAAAATAATATTTCTATGGCTGTTTGTACAAATAAAACAGATTACCTAGCTATTGATCTTTTAAAAAAAATTGGGATTTATGATTTTTTTGAATATGTTGCGGGACATAATACCTTTGATTATTGTAAGCCTGACCCAAGACATCTAACTTCTGTAATTGAAATATTACAAGGTGATGTAAAAAAATCATTAATGATTGGAGATAGTGAAACTGATGCGAATGCAGCGAAAAATGCTGGAATACCAGTTATCCTAATGGAAGATGGATATACCGAAAAAAAAACGAATGAAATTTACCATAATCACTTAGTAAAAGACTTTATTGGTATCGAAAAGATTGTATCAAAATATCTTTAATATTGATTATTTTTTTTTAACTATTAAAACCAGTCTCGTTAATTAGGAGTTATTTTGATTGTTCATAAAATTAAAGTTTACCCATCTAAGATTCATTTACCAAAAAAAAATCAGCTTGCATGGAAAATTGCAGAAATTGCAAGTGATAATTCTAAATTAAATAAAGATGCAATTGAAATGTCAATTAATAGAATAATAGACAATGCATCGGTGGCTATAGCATCTCTTAACAGAAGACCTGTTGTTTCGTCTAGAGAGATGGCTTTAAAACATTCAAGAAAAAATGGTGCAACATTATTTGGTGTTAATAGTAAATTAAAATTTGATTGTGAGTGGGCAGCTTGGTCAAATGGAACTGCAGTAAGAGAATTAGATTTCCATGATACTTTTTTAGCAGCTGACTATAGTCATCCAGGCGATAATATTCCTCCACTAATTAGTGTTGCACAACAAAATAAAAAAAACGGATTAGATCTTTTGAGAGGAATAATTACAGCTTATGAAGTCCAGGTTAATTTAGTGAAAGGAATATGTTTACATAAACATAAAGTAGATCACATAGCTCACCTTGGTCCAAGTGTTGCAGCTGGGATTGGTTCAATGTTAAGGTTAAAAACTGAAACTATTTATCAAGCTGTCCAGCAGGCATTACATACAACAATTTCTACAAGACAATCTAGAAAAGGAGAAATTTCAAGTTGGAAAGCTTATGCTCCCGCACATGCTGGAAAACTTGCTATAGAGGCTGTTGATAGAGTTATGCGTGGTGAAGGAGCACCAAGTCCAATTTATGAAGGTGAAGATAGTGTGATAGCAAGAATTCTTGATGGTAAGAAGGCTTTATATAAAATTCCATTACCAAAAAAAGGTGAGACCAAAAAAGCAATTCTTGAAACTTATACAAAAGAATATTCTGCAGAATATCAATCTCAAGCTTTAATTGACTTAGCAAAAAAACTTAAAAAGAAAGTTCAAAATCTTAATCAGATCAAAAAAATTGATATTTTTACAAGTCACCACACTCATTATGTAATCGGAACAGGTGCAAACGATCCACAAAAAATGGATCCTAATGCTAGCAGAGAAACATTAGATCACTCAATAATGTATATATTTGCTGTTGCACTTGAGGATGGTACTTGGCATCACGTAAAATCTTACACAAAAGCAAGAGCTAAAAGAAAGAGTACAATTAAAATATGGAAATCAATAAAAACTCATGAAGATAAAAAATGGACTAAAAAATATCATGATCCTAATCCTAGAAAGAAAGCATTTGGTGCAAAAGTGGTAATAACTCTCAATAATGGAAAAAAAATTACTGAGCAGCAAGGTGTAGCAGATGCGCATCCTTATGGTTTACGACCTTTTAAAAGAAAAAATTATATCAATAAATTCTTAACTTTAACGGAAAATATCTTAGATAAAAAAGAAAGTAATAGATTTTTAAAGGTTGTGCAAAACT
>JBNAKH010000121.1:0-1510 GCA_052047495.1 Candidatus Pelagibacter sp. | reverse complement strand
GCAAAGCCTTTGTTTCTTTGCCGTTTGTCGAACTTATTGCGTTTGTATATATGTACATTTTTTGTCAAGTGGTGAATTATCATTTTGATATTTATTATTTTTAATATTTACTCTTCCATTCCATGTAAAAGCTAAACCTGTTCTGCCAGATCTAGTTGGCATCACACAATCAAACATATCTATTCCTCTTTTAACTGCACCTAGAATATCTGAAGGTGTACCTACTCCCATTAAATAGTGTGGTTTATTTTCTGGAAGATTTTCCTTAATGTCATCCAAAACTTTAAACATTTCCTCTTGTGTTTCACCAACTGCAAGACCACCAATAGCATATCCATCAAAATTTAGATTTAACAAACCTTTTAGAGACAAAAGTCTCAAATCTTTAAAAAGGCCTCCTTGGACTATGCCAAAAAGAGCTTTATGAGGATTTTTTCCAAAGGCTTTTTTGGATCTATCAGCCCAATATAATGATAGTTCCATTGATTTTTTAATCAATTCATAGTCATCCGTTTTCTTTGGACATTCATCCATGATCATTACAATATCTGAGTTCAAGCCAAGTTGAATTTTTATACTTTCTTCAGGGCTCAAATAAAATTTTTTTCCATCAACATGAGAGTTAAAAATTGCACCTTTTTCTCGGTCTATTTTATTTAATTTTGAAAGAGACATGACTTGAAAACCACCTGAGTCAGTAAGTATTGGTAAATCACAATTCATAAAGGGATGTAATCCGCCAGCGTTTTGAATTCGTTCAACTCCTGGACGGATCATTAAATGATATGTATTAGCTAAAATTATATCTGAGCCAGTTTTTTTAATATCGTCAATCGTACAAGCTTTTACAGTTGCCTGAGTTCCAACTGGCATAAAAGCAGGAGTTCTAATAATACCTCTATGCGTTTCTATAATTCCTTCTCTTGCATAGCCATCTTTGTTCAATAATTTAAAGGCAAATTCTTTGAATGCCATTAAATATTATAATGATTTAAAACTAATTATTTTATCTGGATCTGTGACGGCACCATTATTGTTTTCATCACCACGTTTAATTTTATCAACAAATTCCATTCCTTCAATCACTTTTCCAAAAACTGTATATTGGTTATCTAGAAAAGGAGCAGGTTTAAAACAAATGAAAAATTGGCTATTTGCACTATTTGGATCTTGTGATCTAGCCATAGATAAAGTTCCTCTATCATGAGGTAAATTATTAAATTCTTGTTTTAAGTCTGGCAAATCTGATCCTCCCATTCCTGCCATTCTTAAATTAAAATCACTTGATGATGAATTTCCAAATTTTACATCACCAGTTTGTGCCATGAAACCATCAATAACTCTGTGAAAAACAACATTATCATATTTACCACTATTGGCTAAATCTTTAATTCTTTTAACATGATTAGGTGCTACATCTTCAAATAATTCAATTTTAACATCTCCATCTTTAAGTTTCAAAATCATAATATTCTCCTGTGACATTACTTGGTTTATGGTTAAAAAAAAG
>JBNAKH010000120.1:0-3525 GCA_052047495.1 Candidatus Pelagibacter sp. | reverse complement strand
TACCTTTTATATTTATTTTGGTATTTTGAGGCTTTGAACTCAAATTTGTAATACATATAATTGTTTGTTTCTTATCTTTACTTATTCTTTTAAACCCATAAATTTTTGGACCGAAATCTAAATTGATTCTTTGAGCATTAGGGTGAAAGGCTTTTTGTTTTCTTCTGATGTTTAATAACCTACATAGTTTATTATAGAATATACTTTGCTTAGTATTATTAACTTTTAATTTATTGGAAATATTCTTTAAATTCCATCTATATCTATTTACATCTCTATTATTGCCAGTGATAATAAATTTAGCTTCATCATTAGATGTACCAAACATGGAGTTAAAGTATATGGCTGGAATTCCCTCAAAAGATATCATTATAGAATGTGCAGAGACATATCTTTCTAAATAAAATTCACCTTGTGGATCATAATCGGATTTTTTCAAAGCATCAAAAACTGTAATATTTGCTTCATATACTTTTTTAACTTTATTTTGAACTTTTCTATAAGAAAATTTTGAACCATTTTTCTTCAGTCTCATTAAAAAATTATTTAATGTTTTTTCATCTAATAATCCTTCTGTAGGTCTTATTCCTATTCCATCATGTGAGGCAATAAAGTTTAAATAACAATTTTCATTTTTAGTATTTGGAAGATTTTTACTCCATTTATTTAAGAATGAACTATTTTCGAATAAAAAAGCATGGATTAATAATGGTGGTAAAGAAAAATTGTAAATCCAATTAGCCTCGTCATTTTTTCCAAAATAACTTAAATTTTCTTTTTCAGGTAAATTTGTTTCTGTAATGATAGTGGTTTGTACATTAAGTAGATCAATAATATTTCTTAAAAGTTTAATAATTTCATGTGTTTGTTTTAAATTAATACACTTGGTTCCCTTTTCTTTCCAGAGATATGCAATAGCATCCAATCTAAAAATGGTTACACCATTGTTAATCAGATGTATCATTATATTAATGAATTCAATTAATACAGATGGATTTTTGAAATTTAAATCAATTTGATCTGGGCTAAATGTACGCCAAAGATAATCAGATTTTTTAAAAATATTTATTTTTTTTAGTAATTTATGATCTCTTGGTCTAACCACTTTAGAAGTATTAAATTTAGAGTCGACTGTTAAAAAATAATCTTTTCCAGGTTCCTTTTTTTTTAGAAAATTTTTAAACCAAAAGCCTCTTGCTGATGAATGATTGATAACCATATCAGCCATAACATTACTCGATTTTGAAACATTCTTTATATCAAACCAATTTCCAAGTTTATTTTCAACTTTGTAATGATCTTTTACAGCAAAGCCACTATCACTACTTGAAGGATAGAATGGTAAAAAATGAATAGTGTCAAAATAATTTTTTAATTTCTTTTGAAAAAATCTTTGAAATACTTTAATTGATTTCTTTTTTTCTGAATACACGCTATCACCATAACAAATAACTAAAGTAGTTTTCTCAGAGATACTTTTTTTCTTTTTAAGATTTTTTTTGTTAAATTGTTGAATGATTTGAACAATTTCATTTTCAAAATAATCAATATCTCTTTTCGATAAGAATATTTTGTAAATATTGTTTAGTTTAGATCTTATAGTTTTCTGATCTTTTTGAGTTAACATTAATAATATTTTTTATTATCATCATTAACTACTTTTTCAAGTCTTCCAAGAAAATCTGGTATTGCGCTTTTTACTCTACTCCATGTGGGTATAAAAGGGGTATCCATTGGATTTAGAATAAATGCCTCTCCAGCTTTCATTATGTTTATTGCAAATAATTCGACTGCTTTTTCCTCTGTATGAGAGTCAAATTTTAGACCATTCATTACGGCATCATTTCTATATATATCAATTAAATCTAAGGCAGATCTATAGTAAGTAGCTTTTAATGATCTAAACTTTTCCCTACTAAAAGTATTACCTTGAGTTGCTAACTTTTTAATAAATGTTTTAATGATATCGATAGACATTCTTGATAGTCCTTTTGTTTCATCATCAATAGATAGTACCTGATGTTTATGGTCATAAGTATCTGCTAAATCCACCTGACATATATTTTGAGGAGAAAAACTTCTTTGCATTTCAGATAAAATTCCAACTTCTATCCCCCAGTCTGAGGAAATTCTTAATTCAGGCAAGACATTTCGCCTAAATGAAAACTCACCCGCCAAAGGATATTTAAATGATTTCATAAAGTCTAAATAATCACTTTTACCAATAGTTTTTTCTAGTGCTGTTAGTAACGGAAAAACTAATAATCTTGCAACTCTTCCATTCATTTTTTCATTTGCTACTCTTGGATAATAACCTTTGCAAAATTCAAAGTTGAAAAGTGGATTTACTACTGGATAAAATAACTTTGCAAGCATTCTTCTATCATAAGTTCTAATATCACAATCATGTAAAGCAACTGATCGCGCACTATCTCTTGCTATACACATGCCTATACAATACCAAACATTCCTACCTTTACCGAGCTCACTTGGAGCAAGGTTATTTTTTTTTAATTCATGATCTAATTTTTTTAAACTTGGACCGTCATTCCAAAGAATTGAAAAAGGTGATTTTAATTTCTTAAAAAATTTCCAAGCTTTTTTTGCCTGAGTTTCATTTGCTTTATCTAATCCGATAATTATGTGATCTAAATATTTTGTTTTACTTATTTCTTCTACTATTTTTGGTAAAGCCGTTCCCTCTAATTCAGAATAAAGACATGGTAAAATTAATTCCATTTTTCTTTGTTTTGAAAATTTTGATAGCTCACTTTCAATGACAGATGTGGACTTTGTTTTAAAGTCATGCAAAGTTGAGACTACTCCATTTTGAGAAAAATCACTCATGCTGGGTTTCTAATCTTAATAGTCTAATTTAACTAGTGCCGTTTTAATCACATCAGCCCAGCCCTCAGGTGATGGCTTGTTCGAAACTATTAAATTATCTATGTTTATTTGATCTTGTTTAAATTGATCATTAAAGACTAAACATGGAATATCACAATTTCTCAACATATCTAAATCATTGAAATTATCTCCCACAGCTATGACTTTTATTTTTCTTTCTACTTTTTTATATATCTTCAGAACTTGATTCATTGATTTAACTTTATCTGTATTATCTCCCAAGTTTAAAACACGACCTCCTTCTTGCATAGTTAATGAAGAAGATCTTAAAATTTTTAATAATTTATTTTTTTCTGTTTTGTCACCCTCAAATAAAAAAGGAATTGTATATTTCCGATTTAAAGCATTTTTTAAATTATTTTCTTCAAGACCAAAAATATTGGCTTGTTCTTTGGAATTCATTTTTGAAATGAATTTACATTTAGCTTTTAGATTTTCAGGAACTTTAGAATTAAAAATTTCGATTAGTTCTTGTTTATCTCTGCTAAGAACTATTTTATTTGGAAAATTACTATTAATTAGATTCAACCCATGAATTGAAGATCCATTTTCAGATATATAAGGAAGATCTGAACCAAGTTCGGTTATAAATCCATCTATCTCTTTTTCAGTTTTACT
>JBNAKH010000119.1:0-1138 GCA_052047495.1 Candidatus Pelagibacter sp. | reverse complement strand
AATAATTCAATATTCTTTTTTATATCTCCATTATTACTTTGAAAAATTGTTGTTCCAGAAACAAGTATATTCGCCCCTGCTTCTATTGCCTCTTTTGAATTGTCAAAATTGATACCCCCATCAATTTCAATATCAAAATTGAGATTTTGAGTTTTCTGTATTTCTTTTAACTCTTTAATTTTTACTAAAACTTCTGGCATAAATTTTTGACCACCAAAACCGGGGTTAACACTCATTATTAAAACTAAGTCAATTTCGTTCAAGTGTTCTCTAATTACATCAACTTTAGTTTCAGGATTTAAAGATACTCCGACCTTTTTATTTAATTGTTTTATCTTTGAAATAGATGAACTTAGATCGTCTGTAGCTTCTGGATGAATAGTAATAATATCTGCACCTGCATCAGAATATGCATCGATATATTTGTGTACTGGAGAAATCATTAAATGGACATCAAATATCATTGATGATTGTTTTTTTAATGCTTTTATAACTGGAGGTCCGATGGTTAAATTTGGAACAAAATGCCCATCCATCACATCTACATGTATCATATCGGCCCCAGCGTCTTCCAAACGTTTTATTTCGTTTCCTAATTGACTAAAATCAGCGGATAAGATTGAAGGTGATATTTGTATTTTTTTCATTGATAACTAAATTACTAGTACCAATTTTTAAAATTTAATTGAATTAAAAAATTGATAAATTTGTCTCGAAATTTCACTTTCCAAAGGAAAAGATAACATTCCCATGACAGAATATCCCAAAATCCATGGCATTAAATAAAATCTTATCATAAAGAAAAACCAAGCAACATATAGTGGAACTATCGGTTGAATAATAAATTCGGGTGTAATTGGTTTAAAAATACGTAGTAATGGATTGGTAAATTTTACGAATACTTTCATGAAAAAAAATTGGGAGTCTTCTTTTTGGAAAATATTCATTGCAACTCTGCCAATTAATGTCCACATTATAACCCCAAGTATGTAATCAATAATGTACACCATTGGGTGAAAATTAGCCGACATTTAAGAATTTATATTGGAAAAAGACTTGAATTAAAAGGGGCGAAATTAATCGCCCCTCAAAATAATTATTTAGTGTTGTTTGCCAAGGATCGATTTACCTGATGGTA
>JBNAKH010000118.1:0-1592 GCA_052047495.1 Candidatus Pelagibacter sp. | reverse complement strand
TCAAAAATTAAATCAGACTTAGATGAAATTTTATCAAGTATTCCAAATATACCTCATGATGATGTGCCTATAGGATCTAATGAAAATGAAAATGTTGAATTAACTAAATCGGGCCAGATTCCTAATTTTGAATTTACTCCAAAATCACACTACGAATTAGGTGAAACACTTGGCATGTTAGATTTTGATCTTGCCACAAAAACCACCGGTTCAAGGTTTGTTTTTGTTAAGAATAAATTAGCATTACTTGAAAGAGCAATTTCAAATTTTATGCTTGATATACATACTTCAAAAAATGGATATGAGGAAATTTCACCACCTTTATTAGCATCAGAAAATACAATGTTCGGAACTGGTCAATTACCTAAATTTGAAAATGATCAATTTGAAGTAAAATTAGAAGAGGGAAGTGGTAGAAAATTTTTAATTCCTACGGCAGAAGTTATTTTAACCAATATTGTAAAAGATAAAATTTTAGATCTTAAAACATTACCGATGAGATTTGTTGCTTCTACCCCATGTTTTAGAAAAGAGGCTGGTAGTTATGGTAAAGATACAAAAGGGATGATTAGACAACATCAATTTTATAAAGTTGAATTAGTAAGTATTGTGGAACAAAATAAATGTCTTGAAGAATTAGAGAGAATGACAAATTGTGCCACAGGAATTTTGGATTTGTTAGAGTTACCATATAGAAAAATGATTTTATGTAGTGGAGATATGGGATTTAGTGCAGAAAAAACTTACGATATAGAAGTATGGTTACCTTCAGAAAACAAATATAGAGAAATATCTTCATGTTCATCATGTTCAACTTTTCAAGCAACAAGAATGAAAGCTAGATATAAAAATTCAAATAAAGAAACAGTATTTGTTGGAACGCTTAATGGAAGTGGTTTAGCAGTGGGTAGAACTCTCATTGCCATATTAGAAAATTTTCAGCAAAAGGATGGGTCTATAAGTATTCCAAAAGTGCTTAGACCTTATATGAATAATCTAGAAAAAATTAGTCTGAATTAAAGTTGTTTTAACTTAAGAGATAGTATAAAAATTCATTTTTAATTAAGGAGTTTTATGGAAAGTTCAGGAATAGGTCAATTTATACCACTAATATTAATTTTTGTTATTTTTTATTTTTTCTTGATAAGACCACAGCAAAAAAAAGTTAAAGAGCATAAAGCTATGGTCGAGGGTTTAAAAAAAGGTGATAAGATTGTAACTTCAGGCGGTATCACAGGAACCATAACTAGAGTTGTAGACAACGATAAAATTGAAGTTGAGGTTGCTGAAAATGTGACTGTTGAAGTTATCAGAGGTACAGGTGTACAAAGTCTGATGAACTCTCAAGAAGTCAAAAAGTAATTTTGTTAAAGTAAAGTGTTATATTTTTCAAAATTCAGAATTATTTCAGTAATATTAATTTCTCTATTTTTTATTTTAATCGCTTCATCAAATTTATTTAAGTTTGAAAACAGCTTACTAAATAAGAAAATTAATCTTGGATTAGATCTTCAGGGAGGTTCTTACCTCCTACTTGAAATTGATAATAATCCAGTTATTGAGCAAAAAATACAAAATCTTTCAATTACCAT
>JBNAKH010000117.1:0-20667 GCA_052047495.1 Candidatus Pelagibacter sp. | reverse complement strand
AAAAACACTCTTAATAGCATATCATAAGCGAGATAGAACAAAGTGGTATGAACACCCCAAATAATGCGTTATTTTGAATTTAGTCTTTTTTATCTTAGAGCTAAAATCATTAAAAATTAGAAGGTTATTATTCTTTATCTTGTCACTGATTAAAGATGCTATACTTTGTTTTTTTTCACTCTTATTCAATTTTCTTTTTTTATATGCTAGCTCTCCTTTAGGACCATGAGCTATACCACCGCCAACAAAGATTGGGGCTTTTCTACTTGCGTGTCTAGCATTACCTGTTCCTTTTTGTGCATAAATTTTTGATGTTGGACCTGAGACTTCGTTTTGCTGCTTAGTTTTTGCGTGCCTACCTTTATAGTTAGCATTAGTCTTATATAAAACTGTATTCACTAATTTTTTATTTATCTTTGCTGAAAAAATCTTATCTAGGACTTCGATAGAACTTTTTTTACCATCTAAATTAATTTTATCGACTTTCATTATTTTTTCTTTTTCTCCGGTGTTTTCTTAGCTAATTCAACAGCTTTGTGTTTTTCACTGATAGTCATTTTTTTTATATTTTTAACTGAACCTTTTACTAGAATTTCAGAGTTTTTTGCTCCTGGGATAGAACCTTTTAAATATAGAAGCTCATTTTCTAGATCCGTTTTGATAATTTCAATATTTTGCATAGTTCTTAATTTATCTCCCATATGTCCAGCCATTTTTTTTCCCTTAAATACTTTACCAGGATCTTGTCTTTGACCCGTTGAACCATGCGATCTATGTGAAATTGAAACACCATGTGTGGCTCTTAAACCACCAAAATTGTGTCTTTTCATAGCGCCTGCAAAACCTTTTCCAATTGTTTTTGATCTAGTATCTACAAATTTAACATCTTTAAAAATCTCTAATCCAAATTCATTTCCCTCTTTATAATTTTCAATGTTTTGAACTCTATATTCTTTAAGTTTCTTTTTAGCTTCAGTATTTCTTTTAGAAAAATAACCTTTCATAGCTTTTGTTAATTTTGAGTTTTTGATTTTCCCGTATCCAAGTTGAACTGCAGTGTAACCTCTTTTTTCTTTATCTATTACTTGGATTACTCTAGCTTTTTCCATCTTTAATACAGTAACTGGAACCAACTGACCAGATTTATAAAATTCTCTAGTCATTCCAATTTTTTTTCCTAATAAAGCAATCTCACTCATAATTATATCTTAATCTCCACATCGACACCTGATGCTAAATCCAACTTCATTAAAGCCTCGACAGTTTGTGGAGTTGGCTCAATTATATCAATTAATCTTTTATGGGTTCTAGACTCAAATTGTTCTCTACTTTTTTTATCTATATGAGGAGATCTTAAAACTGTATATCTTTCGATTCTGGTTGGTAATGGAATTGGGCCTTTGATCGTCGCTCCAGTTCTTTTGACTGTATTAACAATCTCTTCGGTTGATGCATCTAAAATCTTATTGTCGTAAGCTCTAAGTTTAATTCTAATGTTCTGTTTTTCCATTTTAGCCTGCTATTTTTTTTGTTACTTCGTCTTGAACATTTTGTGGCACTTTTGCATAATGATCAAAAAACATTGAATATTGTGCTCTCCCCTGTGACATTGATCTTAAACTATTAATATATCCGAACATATTTGCTAAAGGCACCATTGCAGTTATTACAGTTGCATTTCCTCTCTGTTCTTGAGTACTTATTTGTCCTCTTCGACTATTTAAGTCTCCAATAACATCACCCATATAGTCCTCAGGCGTTACTACTTCAACTCTCATGACCGGTTCTAGTAATTTTAAACCACCTTTTGTACAAGCATCTTTAAAACATGCTCTGCTAGCGAGTTCAAAAGCTAATACGCTAGAGTCAACATCGTGATGTAAACCATCTAAAATTGTAACCTTATAGTCAATCATTGGAAATCCTGCTAAAATTCCGCCATCTGATACTGTTTCGATACCTTTTTCAACGCCAGGAATGAATTCTTTTGGAATTGCTCCACCTTTGATTTTACTTTCAACAGCTCTCCCTTTACCAGGTTCTTGCGGTTCTACTAATAATTTGACTTTTGCGAATTGTCCTGCACCACCGCTTTGCTTTTTATGTGTGTATTCTACCTCTGATGAGTTTTCTATTGTTTCTCTGTATGCTACTTGTGGAGCTCCAACATTTGCTTCAACTTTAAATTCTCTTTTCATTCTATCAACAATGATGTCTAGGTGTAATTCACCCATTCCTTTAATAATTGTTTGTCCAGACTCTTCATCAGATGAAACTCTAAATGAGGGATCTTCTTTAGCTAACCGGCCTAAAGCTTCTCCCATTTTTTCTTGGTCAGCTTTTGTTTTTGGTTCAACAGCAATTTCAATTACTGGGTCAGGAAATTCCATAGGTTCTAGAAGGACTGGATTATCTTTATTACATAACGTGTGACCAGTAATTGTATTTTTCAAACCAGCTAGTGATACAATATCTCCTGCATTAGCTTCTTTGATGTCCTCTCGAGAGTTAGCATGCATTAACAACATCCTACCAACTCTTTCTTCTTTTTCTTTTGATGAATTGTATACAGCCGTTCCTGTTTTTATTGTGCCTGAATAAATTCTAATAAATGTTAAAGATCCAACAAATGGGTCATTTGCTACCTTAAATGCTAGCGCAGAAAATGGTGCATTATCATCAAATTTCATTTCAATTTCATCCTCTGATCCCAATTTAGTTCCTTTAATTGAACCAATATCAATAGGGCTTGGAAGATAGTTAATCACTGCATCTAGTAGTGGCTGAACACCCTTATTTTTAAAAGCTGAACCAGTTAATACGGGAACAAAATCAAAGTTTAATGTTCCTTTTCTGATACATTTAATTAAATCTTCTTCTTTTATTTCATCTCCATTTAGATATGACTCCATCAGTTTCTCATCTTGCTCAACAGCCATTTCAACTAATTCTGTTCGATATTTTTGAGAGATTTCTTTAAGATCTTCTGGGATTTCTTTATATTCCCATTCAGCACCTAGAGCCTCATTTTTCCAAACTTGTGCTTTCATTTTAACAAGATCAACAACACCGGTTAGAGAGGCTTCAATACCGATTGGCACTTGTATTACCAATGGTTTTGCTCCTAATCTATCTTTTATCATATCTACACATCTAAAAAAATCTGCACCCGTTCTATCTAACTTATTTACAAAACAAATTCTTGGTACTTTATATTTATCAGCTTGACGCCATACTGTCTCCGATTGAGGTTCTACACCTGCTACACCATCAAACACTGCCACCGCACCATCAAGTACTTTAAGTGATCTTTCTACTTCAATGGTAAAATCTACGTGACCTGGTGTATCAATAATATTTATTCTGTGCTCTTGCCAAAAGCAGGTGGTTGCTGCTGATGTAATTGTAATACCTCTTTCTTGTTCTTGTTCCATCCAGTCCATGGTAGCCGCACCATCGTGAACTTCGCCAATTTTATGACTTTTACCTGTGTAATATAAAATTCTTTCAGTAGTAGTTGTTTTACCAGCATCGATGTGAGCCATGATACCGATGTTTCTATATTTGTCTAATGTATGAGTTCTGGCCATAATATTTTACCACCTAAAGTGCGCAAAAGCCTTATTAGACTCTGCCATTTTATGCACATCCTCTTTTTTCTTTACCGCTGCACCTTTTTTTTCATACGCATCATACAGTTCATTGAAAATTTTATCTGACATGTGTTTATCTTTTCTTTTTCTTGCTGAGTCTATGAGCCATCTTATAGCTAAAGCTTGTGCTCTTTTACTTTTAACTTCAACTGGAACTTGATATGTGGCTCCACCCACTCTTCTTGATCTCACTTCAACAGTCGGTTTAATATTATTAATTGCTTCATTGAAAATATTGATAGGTTTATCTTTCGACTTTGTTTTAATCTTTTCAATTGCATCATAAACTATTTTAGTGGCTACACCTCTTTTGCCGTCATACATAATGTTATTAATTAATTTGGGAATAATTGTGGAATTGAATTTTGGATCAGGAACAATATTTTTTTTAGGTTGTGTTTTTTTTCTAGACATGTTTATTTACCTTTTTTTGTTCCGTATAAAGATCTTCTTTTCTTTCTATTTGCCACTCCCTGAGTGTCTAGATTACCTCTTAAAATATGATAACGAACACCTGGTAAATCTTTTACCCTCCCACCTCTAATTAATACGACAGAGTGTTCTTGAAGATTATGACCTTCTCCAGGTATATAGGCAGTTACTTCAAAGCCGTTAGATAATCTTACTCTAGCAACTTTTCTAAGCGCTGAATTTGGTTTTTTTGGAGTAGTCGTATAAACTTTTACACAAACACCTCGTTTAAGTGGTTGTTTTTGCAATGCTGGAACTTTATTCCTAGCAATTGATTTAGATCTTTTTTTTCTCAACAACTGATTAATAGTTGGCATATTTATAATTCTATAATTAATTATTTTTGATTGAAATAACTGACAGGTTATTTGTGGCAGCGTTTAGTGTCTAAAGTTAACACTACATTCCAACCAAAAAATATCGCCAAAATACTTATTAATTTTATTTTGTCAAACTAAAACTAGTTAGCTGACGTGTTATTTTTATTGATTTACAGGGGTTTCTGGCTGTTCAATTTGTTCCTGCTCAGAAAGAAATTTATTGTCGTCTTGTAGAGCTTTTTTGTTCCATTTATTTTTAATATTACCGGTTCCGGCAGGCACCAATCGTCCAACTATTACATTCTCTTTTAAACCATTAAGTGGATCAACTTTTCCTTTGATGGCAGCATCTGTAAGAACTCTTGTGGTTTCTTGGAATGATGCAGCAGAAATAAAAGACTCGGTCTGCAAAGATGCTTTGGTAATACCCATCAAAACTCTTTCTCCAGTAGCAGGCTTTTTGCCCTCAGATATTAATTTTTCATTAACATTATCAAATTTAATTCTATCAATTATTTCACCAGGTAAATAAGAGGAGTCACCAGTAGTTTTCACCTCAACTTTTTTCAACATTTGTCTTAAAATAGTTTCTATATGTTTATCATTAATAATTACACCTTGTAATCTATAAACTTCTTGTACCTGATTAACAAAATACTCAGTTAAATCTTTTATACCCATAATTCTAAGAATATCATGTGGTAACGGCTGTCCATCTAACAAATATTCTCCTTTTTTAATTTTTTCACCCTGGTTAAAATTAATATGTTTTCCTTTAGGTATTAAATAGTTAGATGGTTCTGATCCATCCTCAGGTACAATTGATATTCTTTGTTTTCCTCTAACTTCTTTTCCAAATATAACTTGTCCATCATTTTCAGCGATGATTGCACTATCTTTAGCTTTTCTAGCTTCGAATAGTTCAGCAACTCTTGGGAGGCCCCCGGTGATATCTTTAGTTTTAGTAGTTTCTTTTGGTAATCTAGCAATAACATCACCTGCAGAAACTTTTTGACCATCTTTAACTGATAAAATTGAGTCTGGAACTAAATAATATCTTGCTTCATTATCATCAGCCTTTTTAATAACATTTCCCTTTTCATCTCTTAAAGTTATTCTTGGTTTTAAATCAGTACTTTTAGATTGAGACCGCCAATCCACTACTGATTTTGAAGAGATACCTGTTGCATCATCTGTTGTTTCTTGAATAGATACACCATCAATTAAATCAACATAACTTGCAATACCACTTTTTTCAGCAATTACAGGTGTAGTGTAGGGATCCCATTCACAAATTTTTGTATTAGCTTTTACTTTATCATCATTTTTAAAAAATAATTTTGAACCATAAGCTACTTTATAAACAGCAATTTGAACTCCATTATTATCCTCTATAGATAATTGTGTGTTTCTACCCATAACAATTAAATTTTTTTTAGAATCTTCTAAAATATTTGAATTAATAATTTTTAAAGTCCCCTCATTTTTAGTAACTATTTGTGAGTCTTGTTTAACTGAAGCGGTACCACCCACATGAAAAGTTCTCATTGTCAATTGTGTTCCAGGCTCACCAATTGATTGTGCAGAGATCATTCCAATAGCTTCACCAACGTGTACCATTTGACCTCTTGATAAATCTCTTCCATAACAAGTTGCACAAACACCTTCTTTAGAACTACAGGTCATCACTGAAAAAACTTTTAAAGACTTTATGCCAGCGGAGTCAATTTTATCACAACCAGCCTCATCTATCATCGACGATTTCTTAATTATCACATCACCTGTAATAGGATGTTTAACATCATTGGCAACAACTCTGCCTAAAGCTCTTTCGGATAAACTTACAACAACATTTCCACCCTCTAATATTTCAGACAATTCTATAAAACCTGGATTATCACAATTTTTTTTTGTAATTGTTAAATCTTGTGCAACATCACAAAGTCTTCTAGTTAAATAACCAGAGCTTGCAGTTTTAAGAGCTGTATCAGCTAAACCTTTTCTAGCACCATGTGTAGAATTAAAATATTCTAATGCTGTTAATCCTTCTTTGAAATTTGAGGTAATAGGACTTTCAATAATTTCTCCTGATGGTTTCGCAATAAGTCCTCTCATACCAGCTAATTGTTTCATTTGTGCTGCAGATCCCCTCGCACCACTATCCGCCATCATAAATACTGAATTAATCTTTAATCCCTCTGAAGTTTTTTCTGTAGCAGAGATTCCTTTCATCATCTCACCTGCAACTTTATCAGTACATTTTGACCAAGCATCAACAACTTTGTTATACTTTTCTCCTCTAGTAATTAAACCTTCTGCATATTGTGTTTCATAATCTGCAATTAATTTTTTTGTATCATCAATTAATTGAGTCTTATTTTCAGGTATGACTAAATCATCTTTACCAAAAGAAATTCCAGCTTTAAATGCATGTTTAAATCCAAGATCTTTTAATTTATCGCAGAAAATTACTGTAGTTTTCTGACCACAAAATCTAAAGACAATGTCGATAATTTCTGAAACTGTTTTCTTTGGCAAAATTCTATCAATTAAAGAAAACTTAATATTATAATTTTTTGGTAATAAGTTAGCTAATAGAAATCTTCCTGCAGTAGAGGTATACTTCTCAAATTTTTTATTACCCTTTTCATCAATAGTCTCAAACCTAGAAATAATTGTACTATGAACTTTGATTTGACCAGATGATAAGGCAAATTCTATCTGATCTGCATTAAGAAAATATCCAGCTGATTTGTCGGTAACTGGTTCTTGAGACAAATAATAAATTCCCAATATCATATCCTGACTTGGTACAATTATTGGTTTTCCATTAGATGGAGAAAGAATATTGTTTGTTGATAACATTAGTATTCTTGCTTCTAGCTGTGCTTCTAAACTTAAAGGAACATGAACAGCCATTTGGTCACCATCAAAATCGGCATTAAATGCTGCACATGTTAAAGGATGTAGCTCAATAGCATCTCCCTCGATCAATTTTGGCTCAAAAGCTTGAACTCCCAATCTGTGAAGTGTTGGAGCTCTATTTAATAAAACAGGATGTTCTCTTACAATTAATTCAAGTGCATCCCAAACAGCATTTGTTTCTTTCTCAACTAATTTTTTTGCTTGTTTAATTGTTGAGGCTAAACCTAGCTTGTTAAGTCTTGCATATAAAAATGGTTTAAATAATTCTAGTGCCATCTTTTTTGGTAATCCACATTCATGTAATTTTAGATCAGGACCTACTACGATGACTGAACGACCTGAATAATCAACTCTCTTCCCGAGAAGATTTTGTCTAAATCTTCCTTGTTTTCCTTTTAACATCTCTGCTAAAGACTTTAATGGTCTTTTGCCTGTTCCAGTAATTACTCTCCCTCTTCTTCCATTATCAAAAAGTGCGTCAACAGATTCTTGTAACATTCTTTTTTCATTTCTTATGATGATATCTGGAGCTTTAAGATCCATTAATCTTTTTAAACGATTATTTCTATTAATTACTCTTCTATAAAGATCATTTAAATCTGACGTAGCAAATCGTCCACCATCTAACGGAACTAATGGTCTAAGTTCTGGAGGAATAACTGGAACAACTGTCATAATCATCCACTCGGGTTTTTGTCCAGTTTCAATAAAAGACTCAATCAATTTTAATCTCTTAATAGCTCTTTCCTCATTAACTTTTGATTTAGTCTCTTTAATATATTCAATAAGATTTTTTCTCTCTAAATCCAAATCTAAATTTTTCAACATTTCTAAAACTGCTTCAGCTCCAATTCCAGCTGTAAAATTTTCATCACCGTGTTCATCTTGAGCTTTTGCTAATTCTTCTTCATTCAAAAGCTGATTTTTTTGAAGACCTGTTAGACCTGGTTCAATAACAATAAAATTCTCAAAATATAAAACTCTTTCAATTTCCTTTAACTTCATATCAACTGCTAGAGCAATTCTACTGGGTAATGATTTTAAAAACCAAATGTGAGCTACAGGGGTTGCCAAATTAATGTGCCCCATTCTTTCTCTTCGGACGTTTGATTTTGTAACTTCAACACCACATTTTTCACAAATGATACCTCTAAATTTCATTCTCTTATATTTTCCACACAAACATTCATAATCTTTAATAGGACCAAATATTCTTGCACAAAAAAGACCATCTTTTTCTGGTCTAAAAGTTCTATAGTTAATAGTTTCTGGTTTTTTTATTTCACCATAGGTCCAAGATTTAATCTTTTCAGGACTAGCTAAAGAAATTTTAATACTATTAAAATTTTGAGCTTCAGATATTTCTGAATTTTTAAATAGATCTGTTAATTCTTTTTTCATAATCAATTTAGTTCCACATTTAATGCTAAAGACTTAATTTCTTTAACAAGTACGTTAAATGACTCTGGTATTCCAGACTCAAAATTTTCTTCGCCTTTGACAATAGTCTCATAAACTTTTACTCTTCCAGCAACATCATCAGATTTGACAGTGAGTATCTCCTGAAGGGTATAGGATGCACCATATGCCTCAAGTGCCCATACCTCCATTTCACCAAACCTTTGTCCACCTAATTGAGCTTTTCCACCTAGTGGTTGCTGAGTCACCAAACTATAAGGACCTGTAGATCTTGCGTGAATTTTGTCTTCCACCAAATGATGAAGTTTAAGCATATAAATTATTCCGACCGTTACAGGTCTATCAAATTTTTCACCTGTTCTTCCATCCCATAAATAAGTTTGTCCAGACTTAGGTAAATTTGCCAACTCTAACATTTCTGTTACATTTTTTTCTTTAGCTCCATCAAATACAGGTGTTGATATGGCTATACCATTTTGTAAATTTTCACATAAATCCCTAAATTCAGTTTTGCTCAATTTATCAACCTTTTGATTGAATATTTCTTCACCATAAACAGATTTTAAAAAACTCTCTATTTTTTCATTTCTTTCTATCTTTTTATTATTATCATTAACTAAGTTTTTAATTTGTTCTCCAAATTCTTTACAAGCCCACCCTAAATGAGTTTCAAGTATTTGCCCTACATTCATACGACTAGGCACACCTAAAGGGTTTAAAACTATATCTACTGGTCGTCCATCTTCTCTGTAAGGCATATCCTCAACTGGTACAATCTTACTGACAACTCCTTTATTACCATGCCTTCCTGACATTTTATCACCTGGTCTTAATCTTCTTTTGATTGCAACAAAAACTTTTACCATTTTCATCACACTAGGTAATAAATCATCACCACTTCTAATTTTTAAAACTTTATCTTCAAATCTTTCAGTAATATCTTGTTTTGCTTTGTTGTACTGATCTTTTAATTGAAAAAATACATTTTCATTTTTTGGATTTGAAATAGTTAATTTAAAAAGATCATTAATTGATATTTTATTAATAGTTTCAAAATCTAATTTAGAACCAGCTTCAACATCTTTTATTTTCTTAGAAAGGGTTTCCCCTGATAAAATTTGAGCAGCTCTTTGTTTAATACTTCTTTCCAAAATTTCTTCCTCAACAATTTTATCTTGTTGTACTTGATCAATTTCAGCTCTTTCAATTGTGATAGATCTTTCATCTTTTTCTATTCCATGTCTATTAAACACTCTTACATCAACTACAGTGCCACTGCTTCCTCTAGACATCCTTAAAGATGTATCTGTCACATCAATTGCTTTTTCTCCAAAAATTGATCTTAACAATTTTTCCTCGGGACCTGACGCGGAATCTCCTTTAGGAGTTACTTTCCCTACTAATATATCGCCCGCATTTACCTCTGCACCAATATATACTATTCCTGATTCATCTAAATTTTTTAAAGCTTCTTCATTAACATTAGGTATGTCTCGTGTAATTTCTTCTTCTCCAAGTTTTGTATCTCTTGCCATAATTTCATATTCAACAATATGAACTGAAGTAAATACATCATCAGTCACACATCTTTCTGAAATTAAAATAGAGTCCTCAAAATTGTATCCTTGCCATGGCATAAATGCTACAGTAACGTTTTTTCCCAGAGCTAACTCACCTAATTTCGTCGATGGACCATCAGCAATTATATCACCAGTTTTTACTTTATCCCCTACTCTCACCAAAGGTCTTTGATTGATACATGTATTTTGGTTGGATCTTTTAAATTTTTGTAAATTATAAATATCAACACCAGATTTTGAAAAATCAGTTTCCTCTGTAACTTTAATTACAATTCTCTTACCATCAATTTTATCTACTACTCCGTCTCTTCTAGCGACGATTGTTACTCCCGAGTCTAATGCAACATCACTTTCTATTCCCGTACCAACCAAAGGTGCCTCAGGTTTTAATAAGGGAACTGCTTGTCTCATCATATTAGAACCCATTAATGCTCTGTTTGCATCATCATTTTCCAAAAAGGGTATTAAAGAAGCGGCTACAGAAACTAATTGTTTAGGAGATACGTCAATATAATCTATTGTTTCAGGTTTTGCCAAAAGAAAGTTTAAGTTTTGTCTGCATGAGACTAGCTCCTCAATTATTTTTCCATTTTTATCAATTTTAGTATTTGCTTGTGCTATGGTAAATTTTGTTTCTTCCATCGCAGATAAATATTCTACTTTATCTTGAACAACACCTTCTTTGACTCTTTTGTAAGGACTTTCAATAAAACCATATTTATTTATTTTTGCATAAGTGGATAAACTATTGATCAATCCAATATTTGGACCCTCTGGAGTTTCAATGGGGCAAATTCTTCCATAATGTGTTGGATGCACATCTCGAACTTCAAACCCAGCCCTCTCCCTTGTTAACCCGCCTGGACCTAAAGCTGAGACTCTTCTTTTATGAGTAATTTCTGAAAGTGGATTTGTTTGATCCATGAATTGAGAAAGCTGTGAGCTAGCAAAAAAATCTTTTAGGGAAATTGTAAGTGGTTTAGCATTAATTAAATCTTGAGGCATAGCAGACTCGATATCTAAAGTGGTCATTTTTTCCTTAATAGCTCTTTCCATTCTATAAACACCAATACGAGCTTGATTTTCAACTAATTCACCTACAGATCTAACTCTTCTATTTCCCAAATGGTCAATGTCGTCAACATCGTCTTTACCGTCTCTCAAGTCTAACATTTTACGAATTATTGCTAAAATATCATCATTTCTTAATATTGTAATTTTATCTGAACATTCTAAATCTAATCTTGAATTCATTTTGACTCTACCGACATCAGACAGGTCATATCGGTCTGAACTAAAGAATAAATTATTAAAAATTTGAGTTGCTATTTCAATTGTTGGGGGCTCACCTGGTCTTAACATTTTATAAATTTCAGTGATTGCCTCATCTTTAGTATTATTTTTGTCATTCAAGATTGTAGTGAGTAAATAAGGACCTTTATTGATAGAATTTGTTACAGAAATATCTAAACTTGTAATATTAGCATCTAAAATTTGTTGAATAATTGTATCATTCAACTCAGTACCAATTTTTAATAATCCATCTTCTTTATCGCTTAATTTAATATCTTTATGCAAAAACTTTCCAAATAAGGAATCTTTTGAAACCAGTATATCTTTTAACCCATCATTAGATAATTTTTTAGCGTTTAAATAATTTATTTTTTCTCCTAATTTAATTACAACTTTTCCTGATTTAGCATCAACAACTTCCTCAGAGAAGTTTTTAGCTTTGTAATTTTCAGGGTTAAATTTTGTTTTCCACTTTTCTGATTTAGTGTCAAAAGTAAATTTTTCTGAATCATAGAATTCACTTGCTATTTCATTTTTTGAATAACCAAGAGCCAATAATAAAGTTGAGGCAAGGATTTTCTTTTTTCTATCAATTTTAAAATATAAAAAATCTTTTACATCATATTCAAAGTCTAACCATGATCCTCTATTCGGAATTACTCTACAATTAAATAAAAGCTTTCCACTAGCATGTGTTTTACCTTTATCATGATCAAAAAATACTCCTGGGCTTCTGTGCATTTGATTCACAACAACTCTTTGAACTCCATTCGTAATAAAAGTACCACTATTGGTCATCATGGGAACTTCTCCCATATAAACTTCCTGTTCTTTAGCTGATAAAATATCTTTTGTATTTGTTTCTTGATTTATTTCGTAGACAACCAATCGCAATGTACATTTTAGAGCAGAAGAATATGTTAAACCTCTAGCAATACATTCTTCAACATCGAATTTTGGTTTTTCAAGTCTGTATGATACATACTCTAAAGTTGCTTTGTCATTAAGATCTTCAATGGGAAAAATACTTTTAAATACCCTGTCAAATCCTTTGGTTAAATCCCCTGCGTCAGGGTTGAAAAATGTTAATTCGTCGTAGGAATTTTTTTGAACTTCTATTAAATTAGGAATTGATAAACTTTCTTTAAGTTTCCCGAAACTCTTTCTAATATTTTTCTTTTCAGTAAAAGATATTTGCATCTATGTCTTAATACTGATTAAATTTTATTAATCAGTACTTAAAAATTTCCTGTTTATTTATTTAAGTTCTACTTTTGCCCCTGCAGCTTCTAACTTAGCTTTAATTTCTTCAGCTTCTTTTTTTGGCACACCAGCTTTAACTTCTTTAGGTGCTCCCTCTACTAAGTCTTTGGCCTCTTTTAGGCCAAGAGAAGTTGCTGCTCTCACTTCTTTAATTACATTAATTTTTTTATCACCCGCAGAAACAAGCATAATTGAAAAGTCATCTTTGTCTTCTGCCGCTGTTGCAGCACCTGCTGCAGCTGGAGCTACCGCCGTCATCGGCGTAACACCCCATTTTTCCTCTAATTGCTTTGAAAGATCTGCTGCTTCTGCAACAGTTAAACTTGATAAATCTTCTATAATTTTATTTAGATCTGGCATAATTTACTCTTTAGGTTGTGTTTCAGAATTTTCTGGGGGTAAACTACTCATTTTTTCTGATCGTGCAAGCAAAATACTTACTAATTTTGATGCAGATGCATTCAAAATACCCACAATATTAGCCCTTGCCTCGTCTAAAGTAGGTAAATTCGCCACGTTCATTACTCCAGCTTGGTCAAGAATTTCATTTTCCATCATTCCACCGATCAATTTAAGATTCTCATTATCTTTTGCAAACTTAGATAAAATTCGAGCTGACATAATTGCATCTTCTCCAAATGCAACTGCTGTTGGACCGGTAAATAAATTTGATAAATCTTTACATTTAGTTTTTTCAAGAGCCAATTTTGTAATTCTATTTTTTGTAATCTTAAAAATTATTCCATGTTCTCTCATTTTTGATCTTAATTCATCTAATTGAGTCATTGTTAAACCCTGGTAATGAGTAACCATTACCGCTTTACTATTCTCAAATTGCGTTGTCATTTCAGCAATATAGTTTTTCTTTTGCTCTTTATTCATCATAACTTAAATATTTTTTCCTAATTTTAATTTGTACGAAACACCCATTGTTGATGTTAAAAAAACAGATTTAATTAAATCTCCTTTTACAGTATTACTTGATTTTTCCTTTTCAAGTGTATCTATAACAGCATTAAAATTTTTAATTAACTTATCATCAGTAAAAGATTTTTTTCCTATACTTACACCTATATTTCCATCTTTATCATTTCTAATTTCTGCTTGGCCAGATTTTGCATCTGAAATTGCAGTTTTCAAATTTTCTGTCACGGTTCCTAATTTTGGATTAGGCATCAGACCTTTTGGTCCTAACACTTTTCCTAATTTTGACAATTTAACCATCATAGATGGAGTACAGATTAATTTTTCAAAATCCATCTCACCATTTTTAATTTTTTCTATAAATTCATCACCGCCAACAATATCTGCACCAGCACTTTTAGCTTCATCAGATTTTGTATCCTCACATACGACAGCAACTTTTATCTTTTTACCAGTTCCACCAGGAAGATTTACTATTGTCCTGATATTTATCTCACTTTTTTTTTGTTTATTGTTAATCTGAAAACTTAAATCGACTGACTCATCAAATTTAGTTGTACAATTTTTTTTAACTACTGGAAGTAATTTTTCAATTACTTCAGATGGAAGTTCTGTAGTTTTTTCAGGAAGTTTTTTAAACCTTTTTGAAGACATAATTAATCTTTTACCTCGATACCCATTGATCTTGCAGAACCAGCAATAATTTTGACCGCTTGATCTAGATCAAGAGCATTCAAATCTTCCATTTTTTGTTTAGCAATTTCTTCAGCTTGTTTTTTTGTTATTGAAGCAACAATATTTCGGCCAGGTTCTTGTGAACCACTCTTTAATTTTGCGGCTTCTCTTATAAAAAAAGATGCAGGTGGAGATTTTATTTTGAAGTCAAATTTTTTATCTTTGTAAACAGTAATTTCAACTGGTACAGGCTTACCAGCTAGCTTTTTAGTTTTATCATTGAAGGCTTTGCAAAATTCCATTATGTTTACTCCTCGTTGCCCTAATGCAGGTCCAACTGGTGGAGCAGGATTTGCTTGACCACCTTTAATTTGTAACTTTATAAAACCACTAATTTCCTTTTTAGCTACCATAAATTTAACTTACCTTCTCCACTTGATTATATTCTAAATCTACTGGTGTTGGCCTTCCAAATATAGAAACTGACACCTTAAGTCTAGACTTTTCTTCATCAATTTCCTCGACCATTCCACTAAATGATGCAAAAGGTCCATCAATTACCTGTACCTTTTCACCAACTGTGTACTCTATTGCTGATTTTGGCTGAGCAACTCCATCTTTTATTTGACCTAAAATTTTATCGATTTCTTTATCAGATACAGGGACAGGAATACCTTTTGTTCCTAGAAAACCACTGACACGTTTAATATTTTTTATCATATGATAAATATCATTATCCATCTCACTCTTAATTAAAACATAGCCTGGGAAATATTTTTTTTTTCTTTGAATTCTTTTTCCTCTTTTAACTTCAGTAACATCATGAGTTGGAACGATAATTTCCTCAAATTTTTCTGAAATTTTAGCCTTGTCTGCTTCTTCTTTTATCAGTCCTGCAACTTTGTTTTCAAAACTTGAGTGCGATTGAACTATGTACCAATTTTTCATTAAATGCTCACTTTAAGTAAAAGTTCTAAGAAAAATTTTAAAACCTGATCTAATAATAAAAAAAATAAAGACATTACTACTGCCATCGCAAAAACCATCAATGCACCTTGGAGCGTCTCTTTTCCTGTTGGCCAAGAAACTTTAAATGCTTCCTGTTTTACTTCCTGTATAAATTTAATCGGGTTCTTCATATTCATCTATTTATATTGGCAGGAGCGGAGGGACTCGAACCCTCAGCCTCCGGTTTTGGAGACCGGCGCTCTACCAATTGAGCTACACTCCTATATAGAGTTTACTCTATAATTTTAGTTACTACTCCAGCTCCAACAGTTCTTCCACCTTCACGAATAGCAAAATTTAGTTTTTCTGACATCGCAATTGGTGTAATTAGTTTAACCGTAAATTTAGCATCATCACCAGGCATAACCATTTCAGTGCCAGCCGGTAATTCTACTTCTCCAGTTACATCTGTAGTTCTAAAATAAAATTGTGGTCTATACTTTGTGAAAAAAGGTGTATGTCTTCCACCCTCTTCTTTTTTAAGCACATACGCTTGAGCCTCAAATTTAGTGTGTGGTGTTACAGAACCTGGTTTACAAAGAACTTGTCCTCTCTCAATATCAGTTCTCTCTACACCTCTTAAAAGTACTCCAACGTTGTCACCTGCTTCACCAGAGTCTAAAAGTTTTCTAAACATTTCAACACCAGTGCAAACTGATTTTTTAGTTTCTCTGATACCAACTATTTCAAGTTCATCTCCAGTTTTTAGTACACCTGACTCAACCCTTCCAGTTGCAACTGTACCTCTTCCTGAAATTGAGAAGACATCTTCCACTGGCATTAAGAAATCTTTATCTTTTGGTCTATCTGGTTGTGGAATAAACTCATCTACATTCTTCATCAATTCTAAAATTGAATTTTTTCCGATTTCATCATCTCTTCCTTCAACAGCTGCTAGTGCGGAACCTTTAGCTATAGGAGTTTTGTCACCAGGGAATTTATATGAAGTTAATAATTCTTTAATCTCTTCCTCGACTAGATCAATCATTTCTTTATCATCAACTTGATCGACTTTGTTTAAATAAACACAGATAGCAGGAACGCCAACTTGTCTTGCTAAAAGAATATGTTCTCTTGTTTGAGGCATAGGACCATCAGCAGCATTAACAACTAAAATTGCACCATCCATTTGTGCTGCACCTGTAATCATATTCTTTACATAATCAGCGTGTCCTGGACAATCTACGTGTGCATAGTGTCTCTTTTCAGTTTCATACTCAACATGTGCTGTTGAAATTGTTATTCCTCTTTCTTTCTCCTCTGGAGCTTTATCAATTTGATCATAAGCAACAGCCTGCGCTCCACCAGTTTCAGATAAAACTTTAGTGATTGCAGCAGTTAAAGTTGTTTTACCATGATCAACATGACCGATTGTTCCAATGTTACAATGCGGTTTATTTCTTACAAATTTTTCTTTTGACATTACTTATATTCCTCACTTTTATTTTTTTTATAAACAATTTTTTCTTGGAGCGGGTAAAGGGAATCGAACCCTTACATCCAGCTTGGAAGGCTAGCGTTCTACCATTGAACTACACCCGCACAACCCCAAGAGTATCACTCCAGTATTGCAAAAGATTATTGAATGGTGGAGGGGGAAAGATTCGAACTTTCGAAGACCGAAGTCAACGGGTTTACAGCCCGCCCCATTTGACCGCTCTGGAACCCCTCCCTTAGGGGAAGCGTCCCCTGTTCAATAAAGCTTCAAACAACAAGCGTTTTATATATTTTATTTGTCTAAATGCAATACGTGATTTAATGGGAAAATATTTGAAAAAACGTGTAAAACAAAGGAAATTTTATGAATAAATCATCTTTTTTTATCATTGGACAACATGCTGTAATTGAGGCTCTCCGTAACCCTAAAAGAAAAGTTTTAAGGGTATTTTTAACTGAGGAAAGTAAGAAAAATATTCATAAAAAAAGTCCTAATAAAAATTTGTTAAATGATGTCAAAGTATATTTTAAAACAAAAAAAGAACTTGATAAGTACAGCACCAGGGAAAATTTACAACATCAAGGATATGTTGCAGAAGTTGAGCACATTCAAAAACCAATTCTTAAAGAATATATCAAAGAAAAGAATAATATTACATTAATTTGTCTTGATGGCGTAACAGATCCAAGAAATATCGGATCTTTGATAAGAAGCGCTGCCTCTTTTAATATTGATGGAGTAATTATTAAAGAAAGAAACTTTCCTAGTGAAAGTAAACTTATGTATAAAGCTGCGAGTGGAGCAATTGAATATATTAACATTTTTGAAGTTTCTAATATCAATTCAACACTGAAAAATCTTAAAGAAAAAAATTTTTGGGTATATGGCTTTGATGGTGATGGGAAAGAAGACTTTACTGATATTGAGTGGAAAGGAAATAATATTTTATTATTTGGATCAGAAGGATCTGGTATGCATAAACACACATCCAAATATGCAGATTTTTTAGTTAAGATTGAGATAAATGAAAAAATTGAGAGCTTAAATATATCTAATAGTGCTGCAATTGTATTTCATCATTTAAGTTATCTAAAAAAAAGAGTTGATTAATTAATAAATAATTAATAGTTATTGCGCATGCCCTTGTAGCTCAGCTGGTAGAGCAATTGATTTGTAATCAATAGGTCCGCGGTTCGAATCCGTGCGGGGGCACCATCACTCAATAAAATCAACGTTAATTTTTTTTAATAATTTTTATTATTATTCAAATTTCTCTAATGAGTGTGACTATAGTGTGAACAGATTGTGTATCAATCAATTAGTCTTTTATTCACCGTTTATTGCTAAAATGGTAAGGTCATCTTTGATAATACTTTTTTCCTCGATAGATATGGTTTGTAAAGCACCAAAAGCAGAAACTTCTATAAAAATATTTTCTAATTGTTTTTCAATACTATGATCTTTATTTCTATTTAATAAATCTATTATACCTTCAGTTTCAATTTCATTGCCTTCAAAATCTCTACTTTCACTCAAACCATCACTATATATATAAAAAAGTTTATCTTTTAAGGATATCTTATTTAAACTTCTATCTAGGTCAGAAATAATAGACTGAACTCCTAGTGGTGGAATTTTATTAGCAATATGCTCAGTAAATTTTTTATTCTCTGAAATTATACAATTTGAATGACCAGCATTTATAAATTCAAGATTTTTAGATTTTTTATCGTATACAGCAAATATTCCAGTTAAAAATTTTGATGAACGCAAAGTATATAAGTTATCATTTATTAATGATACAATTTGACTAATGCTCTTGTTTTCTCCAACAAAAATTTCAAACAAAGTAGTGGCTCTTGACATAATAAGTCCTGCATCAACTCCTTTGCCAGAAACATCAGCAAGAACTATAAAGATTTTATCTCCAAAATTTTTGAAATTATAAAAGTCTCCAGAAATATCTAAGGAAGGTACATTTTTAGCAAAAAGAATATTTTCATGATTATTAGTCTTTGGAAACATAAGTTTTTGAACTCGTGTTCCTTTTTTGAGTTCTTTTTCTGCTACACTTTTTCTATTTAAAAATTTTAGATTTGTTTTCTCAATTCTTTCCCATGCTTCTTTGGGTTTCAGTCCATGTTTTTTTGCTAATGCTATTAAATCTTCCCAATTATTTATTTTCATCATAAATTTTAATTAATTATAAATTCTATTTTTTTGATACTATTTGATCTGAAAGTGGAGCTACGACACTAATGATTGTATCAATATCTTGGGTTTCAACATTTAACTCTTCTAATGTTTTTTTAAGATGTCCGGCAACTCCATTAAAATCTTCTTGGGAAATATTCATGCCTTGATGAGCAGCTTTCATATCAAGACCAGTATATTCTTTTGGTCCACCTAAAGCTTGAGAAATGAAATTTGTTTGATGTGAAATTAAAACTTTCATATCAGTATTTGAAAAAAACTTTTTTAAATTATCATCGGCTATAATTTTTTGGTAAAAATTAATAACAATTTGAGCAACTGTTTTTTTTCCACCATATTTTTCAAAAAGTGTTTGGGTCATCATTCTAATTATATCATTGTGACCATAGTGTGTACAGATTTGAAATAACTTTCAAATAACGTTGATAGTAATTATATTTTTGAATCTAGATTCTTGATTTGTAATCAATAGGTCCGCGGTTCGAATCCGTGCGGGGGCACCATCAAGACGTTTCTTTTCTCAATTGTTCAATTTTGATTTTCTTTTGTAGACTTCTGTTTCTATCGTAAAGAAGATTAAATTTAATTTTTTGATTAGTTTTTACCATAATATTTTTTGCATTACGCACCTCAATATTATCAGCAACAGCAGAAATCGGCCTTTTTTGAGAATTTAAGTTCTTAATATTTATTTTAGATTTATCACTCACAATTTTACCTTTCCATCTTCTTGGTCTAAATGGACTTATTGGAGATATAGATAATCTTTTTGAATTCAAACTTAATATAGGACCGTGAACTGATAAATTATAAGCTGTACTTCCAGCAGGTGTAGAAACCAGTACACCATCGGAGACAAGTTTTTTTATGACTTGTTTAGAACCATGATAAATTGATAAAGAAGCTGCTTGCCTACTTTGTCTTAGAATTGAAACTTCATTTATAGCTATATGTTTTTTAGTTTGATTTTTATTATTTTTTACAACCATCTCTAGTGGAGAGATGGTAATCATTCTTGCTTTATGTAAATTGCTTATGATATTTTTTGAGGAAAATTTATTCATCAAAAATCCATAACTTCCAGAATTTACGCCGTAAAAAAATTTTTTTGATTTTCTGTTCTTTTTAAGTGTTTGTAGCATGAAACCATCACCACCAATAACAATTGTAATATTTGATCTTTTAACTTTATTTTGATTAATCTTTTTTTGAATTGCTGACTTTATTTTTAAAGATCTTTGATTTTTATCAGAAATGATTTGAACTCTATTCATTTAATGGTGCCCTCGGCCAGACTCGAACTGGCACTCCGCAAGCGGCAAGGATTTTAAGTCCTTTGTGTCTACCAATTTCACCACGAGGGCATTAATGAATTTCATGAGTGTTTATGCTAATATTTATAATTGAACAAGATTAATAAGTAAATTTTTTTTATTTTATCTCTCTATGCTCTAGTCTTGCTCTAGTTTGAACGAATTAAATTA
>JBNAKH010000116.1:0-15413 GCA_052047495.1 Candidatus Pelagibacter sp. | reverse complement strand
CTTGGTAAATCATTACAGATATTGTGTTTAAATTACTAATAACTCTTTCATAATCCCATGAAAGATCAACATTATTACAATTTAACTCTTTAAAATAATAAACTTCTCCTAATTTTATTTCTGGTTTTATTTCTGCAGCAATAATATTCATTTCATTTGTTTTTTTTTCAATCATAAAATTATATCTACATACATTAGTTGTGGCCCAATATAAAAGAGAGGCAATAACTATTCCGATCATTATCATAATCTTTCCAATGTTAAACATTTATTGATGCACTTATAATCCATCAACTACGACAATAGTTAAATCATCTTTTTGTATTCGACCAGATTTAATAATATCTTCGACAATCTTATTTAATCTTTCATAGTTAGGAATGGGTTGATATTTTTTAATATAATTTTTAAATCCATCAGACTCTAACATGTTTCCTTTTGAATCTTTTATTTCAGTAATACCATCCGTAAAAATATACATTGAACTATTTGAAAAATTAATTTTCGTTTCTTTAAATTTAAATTTTGGAGCAATACCTAATGGTGGACCAGCTTCTTCAAAATTAGAAAAATTTCCTTCATTGTTATATATTAAAGGAGGTTCGTGTCCTGCATTAGCTAAAGTAAGTTCTTTTTTTTTGCTATCATAAATCCCAATCAACATTGTTACAAACATTCCCCTTGATGTTGTTTCACATATTTCAGAATTTAAAATATTCAAAAGTTCTGCGGCAGAATAGTTTGTTTTGCTTAAGCATCTATAAAGACTTGATGCCTTTGACATAAGTAAAGAAGATTTTATTCCTTTACCAGACACATCTGCAACACCAAAACCATAAACTCCTTCTGTAAGCTCTGCAAAATTATAAAAATCTCCTGAGACTACTTTAGCTGGAATATTTATTCCTGCTATTGGAAAATTTTCTTTTTGATTTTGAGATAATAAAGTTTTTTGTATCTCACCTACAATTTCTATTTCTTTCTGCATTCTATTCTTGTCAACTAGATCTTTTGCCATTTTAGCATTTCTAATTGCTAGTGCAGCAGGTCCTGATAAAGTTTCTAAAAGTTTTCGATCGTTCTCCTCAAATAGTTTATTATTTGTCTTTTTATTTAAACAATGAATAACTCCTATACATTCATCCGATACTATTAATGGAGAACATAAAACTGAATACGTAGTGAAATTTGTTTTATTGTCTAAATCAAAATAAAATTCTGCAATTTCTCTTACATCTTTTCTAACATCGCCAACTCTTATACATTTTTTTAAAACCACAGCTTTACCCATCACTCCTTGAGTAATAGGAATTTCAAAATCTTCTAGATATGCTTGATGTTTAGATGCAATACACTGAAAAGATTGGTTCTTATCATCAATTAAAAAGATATTCGCAGCTTGTGCATTTATTCTTTTAATAATTAATTCTAGAGAATTACTTAAAGTTTCTTTTAGATCTAACGATTTAGCTAGATCATGATTCATTTTTGTAACTAATTCTAAATCTTTACTGGTAGTATCTTCTACTTTAGTTGTTTCCTTTTTTTTCGTGCCAAAAAACATGTTATTTATAAATTGATATTCATTAATTTTTTGATAATTTTGATTATGATGGAAATCATGATTCATGCGCCAAACTTCTATTTGTACATAGCTGATGCGATGTTGTTTATACAATATTGCATCGATGGACTCATAGAATTTTCCTCCCAAATTAAACTATAAATTGTGTCCTATATTATAGTATTTATCCTCGGAAGTATATGGGGGAGTTTTAGTAACGTATGTATTCACAGATTACCCGATAATAAGGGTGTTACTAAAGGTAGATCATATTGTCCAAGCTGTAAAAAACAAATTAGATGGTATGATAACATTCCAATATTTTCGTATGTAATCTTAAAAGCAAGATGTAGAGACTGCTCAGCCAAGATAAATGTTAGATATCTTTTAGTAGAACTTATTTGTGCATTGAGCTTTGTGTGGTTTTTTTATTTATTCAGCTTGTCACTAACAACCCTTCTATTTTTTATCTTAACTATTTTCTTTGTCATCATATATTTCATTGATCTTAAACATTATATAATTCCAAATGAACTAACTTTTCCATTAATGGCTATAGGGTTGTTTAAAAGTTTCGATCCAAATTTAAATCAGTATCTATTTCCAAATTTTTTTAATTCATTAATAGGTGGCATTGTTGGTTATCTAATTATATGGATAATAATTTTTATTTATAAAAAATTAAGAAACAAAGAAGGTATGGGTTTAGGAGATGCTAAACTTTTGTCAGCAATTGGTTTTTGGTTTGGATGGATGTCAATTCCATTTATATTATTTTTTTCATCTTTTATCGCCTTAGTATTAGCAATACCAAGTTTGATAAATAAATCCAAAAATTTATCATCACAAATTCCTTTTGGACCTTATCTTATATTAGGATGTTTATTATATTTATTACTGCTTGAAAAAATTTTTTTATATTTAAATTAATAACAACGACTTAAGTCACATTTGGAATTCTTTTAGAAACCGCTATCTCTCCATCCACCTCTGTTAGATAAAATTTCTCCTGGTACTGAGAAAACAGAAAATAATGTACCTTTATCTTCAGAAGGTCCGGCAACATTGGCAAAAAGTTTATCACCAAAAACAACTAGCTCAGATAGCACCCCTTCACTTACATATGCACAAGCATTCAAACCAGGGTTGTTTACCTCTCCTGGAGTAGCTAGTTTTAACTTATCAGAATTATTTGTTCCACATTCATCATCAGCCGCACAAATAAATGCATGTCCTTGAGCACATGGGGCAGATCCTGGTGGTGGCTGGTACACTGGATAATAAACTATTCCTTTAAATAAAGTTGGTGGCGCTGATGCTTTTCTAAAAGTTCTTGGAGATAAAAAAGCATTATTTTGATCTTTTTCCAAATGTATTACCCAAGCATCGGCTGTATCAGGTATTGGACAATTATCGCCGTCTTGGTCTCCAGAGACGTTAATACAATTGAATGCATTAGTAACACTACTTGCATTATCAGCTCCTTCATGTGCTAATTTTATAAAATCAGGATTTATTTCCATTGGATCTAGACCAGGATTCAAAACAATTTTTGGAACCTTTACTCCATTTAAATGTTTCCAATATGGGTAATGTTTATCTTGGACGCCATATAGAATGTTATCTAATTGAGAACCCTTTCCACCTAAGTCAGTAAAATTACCTGTTGATCCAAATAACCAAAAAGATTTATCAGTTACCCCAAGTCCAGCCTCCATTGAAAAATATGAATACCTTGCATTTTCTCTTGTAGCACCCAGCCTAAATAAAGTTGTTTGATCATAAAGTTCTGTTACACCAGATACTAAATTTCCATTTTGATTTAATCCTTTAGTGTTACTTGTTAAGTTTATTTTTGTAATTTTACCCTCTAAATCATTTACATAGACCAACGCACCCCTCCAAGGTACACCTGGTGCAGAGTCGGGGGTGATGACCACTGGTGCGGCAGGCACAGCGTTAGGAATATTACTTCCGTTAGTTGTCTCAACTATATTATCACCTGATAAAATACCATTAGGTGTTGTATCAATTAAATTTATTGGGCCCCCATTAATTTCAGAACCATAGATTCTACCGGGCATACCATCCATATGGCCCTCTAAATCAATCACAAATAAAGCAGATCCAGCACATGAGTCTCCTTTAGACATACCAGCTCCCATGATAGCAACATATCTGTCAGTTCCTATGTTTGTTGATCCAGTGCTTGATGGTATTCTTACAATTTTTGGCGTTGACCAAGTCTCTCCCATTTGAGAATAATCATAAGCAGGGTCTATACCTGATCCACCAATACACGCTCTAACACTTATTTCGTCTGATAATGTAGGTTCTGCTTCAGACGGATTGGCATTAAAAACTTGAGCATTTTTGAAAACAACCTTTAAAATAGCTCCACCAGATCCATCATCCGACATTTGTGCGCTAGAAAGACTTATTGGTGTAGGAACACCATCTTCTAACTTAACCGCTCCCAGCACAGTTTTTGGTATCTCTTCACCAATCGTATAATCTAAGACGAGATCTGGGAAATAAAAGGTATTACCTTTGTAACAAGAAGCTGTACCAGTATTTCTAAAATCAGATGATTCGCTACAAGCTGCTATCGCATCAGTTGGTGGTGTTTCCACTCCATTCACTGTTACAGTGTTACCAGCTTCCTCATCATCTCTTGCATCATTAAAATTATCCTGAGCTACTTCTCCCTCAGCAGAATTCATTAAGCTTGCTGAAGTGGCATTATATTCAATAGGAGATATTCTTCCAAGTACATCGGCAACTAATACTCTATTGTTTATTCTATCATTAAATACTGAAACCATGTGTATCGGACCTCTATTTCCTGATGGGATTGGATCTGTTATATCAAGTAATGAGAATCCCGCTCCTCCTCTTCCATAAGGAACAAATAATAAAGTACGCCAAGATCTACTGCCTTCTAATTCTCCTCTAAAATTGTATCCTCTTATAAAAGCATCGTGTATCACAGGAGAGCCATCTACACCGAAAATTGGGTTAGTTCCACCTCCAGAAGATTTATCATATTCTGGATTTATTATTTGTGGAAGTTTTGCTGCAACAAAAGGGGGAACAAAGCCCCATATTTCCTCACCACCGTTGTAACCATTTCCACTTTTAGCTGCAATAGCATGGAGTATCCCAGCATTTGAGCCTGCATAAATTACATTGAGTCTTTTTGCTTGTTCAACTTTAAAGCGCGCATAACCTCTTGTTGATCTATGATATGCTTCCTCATTAAAAGATGTAAAATCAAGATTTGCATCAGGAGCTCCTACTTCTACAAGTTGTGAATGATATATATCTCCCATTACATGGTCTCTAACTTCAGTGACATCACAATCTCCGTCATAATCAAAGTAATCGTTACCTTTCATAAAATTGATTAGACCTATAGTTTCATTTCCTAAAACTGTATCATTACCAACTGCAGTACAATTTGAAGTACTATTATGATAATCATCAACTTCATACCCCAATATATTGAATAAATTTGTTACAGCTGTTGATTGGTCTTGATTAAAATTATCCCAGTTTCCTAGATAAGGAGCTCCTGGCATAGCTGTCCAAATATTTCTCCCATCATCTGCAGCACCCGGCGTTGATTGTCTTTTAATCATTCTTGATGCATCCCAGTTACCATGCGGATTCCCAGGTAAGGTGTTATGCTCCACACAATCTTCATTATCAGCAGGACAATCAGCTGGTTTCAATAATTTTTTACGCAAAATTCTACCTTGCCACTCACCAAATTGTTCATAACCAAATTGTGCTTGATATAACGATCCACCTTCCTCAATGGTCGCTGTAATTGATGGTGCGGTGAATGCTAATTTGTCCGCAATAATTTGACGTATCTTAGCTGTTAGAGCAGTTTTTAGTCTTTCAGGTGTATTTGCTATTATTGCTCTTTCACAATCCTCATCATCAATACATTCTTGTGCCGTCGTTCCAGCTGGCAATTCACTTGTACCTATTCTTGAGAGCTCATGGAATCTATTTAAAGCTGTTCCTCTAATACCACCGCCATAAGCGACATAGAGTGATTTTACTCCCATCTCCCTTAATCTCGCCATTCTGGAAGCGGTTTCTCCTACATCGCCTGGAAGCCCAGTCTGATTCATAGCACCATCTCCAATTACTATTACATAATTTATCTGACAATCAGCATCTGGATTTAAAAGTGACCCTCCAGCATTTTGATCAAGAAAATAATCTTCAGCAATTTGAGAAAATGCATGTGCATCGGTACCCCAAGCCATACCCAAAGGTCTCATTACATCCATGATTAGGTCGGATCCTCTTGGGCTAATAGCTACATTTAAACATGAGTCCCGATTACATTGAATACTTCTTCCCTCAGGATGGTTACCGGTCCAACCTTGATAATAATTACAATCATTTGCTCTATGACAGTAACGTCCACCTCTAGGGGCTCCTCTTGAACGACCATGCTCACCCGCATTCCAGTGACCAAAACCAAAATAAGCACCTGTCGTCAATGTTGTATCATTTACAATTGCATTGATTGCAGATTTAACACCATCCCATCTTCTAATTCTTGGTCCCCCCATTTGTTGACGCCAAGTTGTATTTCGAGCCACAGCTGTAAATTTGTCTTCGTCAAATTCATCTACATAACCTCTGGCTGTTCCGGTAAGGATTCTGAATCTGTTATTAGCTGCGTCTATATCTATATCAAGAGCATGTGGTTGATTAAAACCCACATTGTCAGCATCTAACTCATTTGCTGTTCCAGAGTTTGAAAGATTTGTTCGTGAGCCTGAACCTACTGAAGTGACTATAGTGCAAGAGTCGGTCGAAGAGTCAGATACTTGTATTTTTTGAATTGCATGAGAAAAAACTGAAGTAGTATAGACTATCGAACTATCTGTAGGTGAAACTTCTACGCCAAAAGGGATTGCAAGTTCCGATGTTAATGTTGGAGCATTTGTTGCATTACATTGTCTTGATCGAGTTCCTAACGTAAATGCATTGCCATTTCTTGTAAGAGTGTATCCCTCAAGATTATTTTCTAAGAGATTAGAGAAATAAACCATTGAACCATCATTATTTACGCTCATTCTTCCAAACCATCTTACAACGTTTCTTGTGTCTCTTATTTCTTGATCATTACATACGAAAGTTTCAAGATTACATGACATAAAGAAGCCAAAACTTCTTCTACCACCACCAGCTGCAAATAAATAAGGAACTCCTCCAATTTCTTGAATATCAAAACTTCTATAGTTCATATTGCCAGGTGCCCTTAAGGCAACTAAACATCTGGCACCATCCTCTGAAAACCCATATATGTAACCTCTAGTTCTGTTTTCTCCGCTATGAAAAAAAATTACACTCTCATCAAAACTAACAGAATCGAGACTTTCTACAAATTCTATATGATGAGCTTTTCTTAGTCTTAAATTTTGACGAAAGGTATGAACACGCATATCATTGAATTGTGTGCATCCTGCAGCCGGCACTGACCTAATTGGCCTAAAAGCTCTATCTCTGCTTCCAGCAGCAGTATATCGTATCACTGCACCAGCAGTCCTTCTTGAATATTGTGTAAATAAAATTCTATCTGATGAGTCATAAGTAACACCAGCAACTGGACCAATACCATCACCACCTATCCACCTTCCCATACTTGCAGAACTATCAACTAGAAACAATATATTAGCAGCAACATCACCACCACCTGCACCTGGTGGTACAGGTTTTGCATTCACATTATTACTTAACGATAATACAAATAGAAAAAATAGAATTTTCAAATATCTAGTCATATATTATCCATTTATCTCAATCACTTCCTCACCGGTGGTATAAGCCATCATTTGCGGATTAGAAATTTCTAGTACTTCAAATATTTCATCCCTAATATCCATTTTACTATACATAATAATTAAATTACCTAAGCTTAAGTCTTTATATCCTACCCAGTCTTCTTTCTCGGCATCACTGCCTGGATCAGCAATATTATTTTTAACAAAATTGTAAATTTCATTTTTAATTTCACTATCTGTGGAAACTAAATTTATACCAGCAACCTTAGAGTCATAAATTATGACTTCTAAGTCAGTGTTTTCTAAATTAGAACCTTCACAATAATCTGCAGCATATGCGTGATATTTTGCTGAATAAATTTTACCATATACATCAGGCTTATATGCCATCAGAAATTCAAATGTATTTTGGGCATCACGAACTGGTGTACCTATATCAACTGATAATAAAGGACATGCAAAAGAAGAGCTTGAAAAAAATATTAAAAATACAATTATTAAAAATAATTTTTTCACACAAATTTATATAATTTATATAAATATTTTTCAACAGAAACGCATGACCATTTTAAGCTTTTTAAATGATCATTAATGAGATAAAATGATAATTGTTTCTAATGGGACTATTATTTCTGGTTCATTTGGATTATTTGCAAGATCACCCATCATGCCACACCCATAAATTTTATAGGCCGTGCCCTGTCTTTGAGTCGTTCCTGAGCCTTTTTTAATACTCACGCCTGTACCTTTGTACTCAGATGTGCCTGAGCTTACGGAGAAAAACTCATAATAATATTTTCTTATATTCTCCTGCTCTTTTTGGAGAGCATCTTGATCATCAACTGCAGGATTTAATGATAATGATGCATTACTATTATTAAAGATAGGGAATATTAAATCAAAAAAACTTTGCTCTTTGACATGCTCAACTACCCTAAAAGTATCATCTCCTCTGCTTAAGTTTCTAAAACTTCGATAGCATGGGGTGCTTTGGTCTAAAATATTGTCCTCACTCAGTGACTGATTTGTTGGAAATGTTCTTGCATCATAATTCCTATTTCCAGTGCCAACATTAATTGGACCCAGCATTTTATTGATTAAACTTTTTTGAGCTTGTAACAAAGCGCTTTCAGCGACATAGAATGTTTGCTGGTATTCATCGCTACTATTATTACTTTGATGATCAGAGGAAGCTATAACAATTAAAGCACCACCCATCAAAGACATAGCTAACAACAAGACCAGAGACAACACCATCGCAAATCCCTTTTGTCTATTATTTTTCATTAAAAAGTTTCTCCAATATTTCTCGTATGAACTGTAACAACAACCGAGTCCCTTAATTTTCTATCTATTCCATCTGCAATAAGATTATTTCTATTTCCGCCACCTAATCCAAGAATAGTTCTTGGTTTATCGGTTGTAGCCGCTTCTCTGTAAAAGTCCTCTTTTGATATCCAAGTTAGTCGTATATCTACTCCTCGAATATCTTGTAGCCTATCTCTAATTCCAATATGCTCTGGGGCTGGAAATCTGCCTGAAGAGTCTTGTATTATTTTTCCATTCTCATCAAAAGGTATAAACTCCATATCATCAATATAATTTCTTATCATTACTCCAGGAGTACATTCGTTGCAATTAGTGAGCCACGCTCCCTTATTAATTAAATTTACATCAGCAGAGTCATCACTTACACCGCTAGTAATTATACCGCCAGCTCCATCACCTCTACCTATTCCAAATTGGTTTTCTAAATTAAATAGGTTGCCATCACCATTGTTACCATCACCATCACCATCCTGTGGGGGTAATGCTGCTTGTTCAAATAAGTTACATCCACTTCTTGGCTGAGAATAATGTTCCACTCTTTTAAAAGCAGCAAAACCACCTGAGTCATTTGGTAAAGCATAATAAGTTATTCTATACTTCTTATAAGCTTGCTCACCATCATTATGATCATTTTGATTAAAATCTTCATATACAATTTGAATTTGATCACAGCAATTATTTGTACTACCTGTAGCAGTGCCAGTATTCGTAGTTGACGATTGAGTGCTTGAATAAATTCCAAAACCTAGGGTATTTTTCCTTATCACAAGTGGATTGTGACTTTCTTGTGGATCATTAAATCCATTATCAAAATATAAATAACTATTTTTTGGCAATGAAATACCAGTACCATTATTACATTCTTGTGTGTTAGATGCATACTGAGCTATCTCATGTGATCCAGCATAATATTTAAATCCTGCCATACGCACATCTCTCATTAACATTGAAACTATGTCCCTACTTGCCCTGCTAATTTTAGCTTTATCAGTTACTTTAGAATACGATTGATTGACGACAGAATATGATGTGTAGACAGCAGCCATCATAATTGTCGTAATAATTATACCGATCATTATTTCGATTAAAGTAAGTCCAACTATATATTTTGATTGATTTTTCATTCTTTTAATTCGTAATCAGTTTGAAAATATAAAAACTTTCTTTTTTTTCCATTATTTAAATTGAATTGTATTCTACCAATGTACATAACTTCATCCATTACATAAGGTTCATCCGTGCTTCCATTATTATCAATATCGGTCATTTGTGTATTAATTAAACCATCAGCTTGGCTCCATCTGCTGATAACTTTGAAAACTCTAAAATTTCTTGTTTCTTGACGACCTCCACAGTTCAAATAATCTCTGTTGTTTAGTAAAGCATTCCACTTGCTTGTTTTTAATTGAAAATTGTTATTTACAGAAGAATTAGCAGAATAAATTGCACCATTATTACTAGTTCCAGTATTACTTGAACAAAAGTCAGAATTAAAATCATTTTGCGATAGTAAATTTGAAAAATTATTATTAGCAGTAGATCGTACATCTCTCTGTCCAATGACGTCTTCAGCAATTACGTTTGTTAAATAATTGGCTTTAGTTCTTTCACCCGAAGTATAGATAGATTGAATTGAATAATTTGTCATTTGCAATATTGCAACAAAACCGATTCCAACAATTGCAGTTGATATCAAAGCCTCCAAAAGAGATAGTCCAGAAACGTTTTTGTTTGTCATTTTTTTAGTCATATCTATATTCTATAACATTATTTTGATTAGGACATGTCCATACTTTCTCGCCAGTGGTTTGATTTACCTCATAATAATTTATATATCTGCTGGTTACGACATTGCCAAATCTATTCCAATGCACTCTGCTTAATGTAATTTCACCATTTGGACAAATATCACCCTCAACTCCTGGTGTGACATTCACATCGCATACTTGATTATTATTTGTTCTGCTGCAAATATTTATAAAATTAAAAGGAACAGCTGTCGCATCATCAAAGGCAAGTGCTTCAGCTCCTTCATAAAATTTACCATTTTTTGCAAAACAAACTGCACCTGCTCTTTCTCCAGAAAAATTTGTTGTTACATCCTTAAGTTTAATTGTATAAACTGCATTTTTAATTTCATTACTTGTAGAGGGTTTATCTGTATCCCAATAAGCATTATCTCCAGTTCCTTCAGCCGTATCACACCTTTGCTCTGGAGCCGTATTCCAAGGATCAGTGCTATCATTCATTCTGGTTATTAAACTAGCCATTGTCATTCCTCTTGAAGACACTTCTAGAATACCGCCTGAATTTGAGAAAAGTACTTGTACATATGCAAAAGTACCTCTTTCTGTTTGCACTATAGCATTTCTTACTAATGAGGCTACTTCTTTAACTGCTGCTCTAATCTTTCTTTCTTTATTCCATGAAGAAAAATTTGGATATGAAATTGCAGATATAAATCCAACAATTGCAATGACAACAATTAATTCTAAAAGATTAAATCCTTTATTGTTCTTTACCTGCCCCAGCATCTATCTTTCCAGCTTTAACTAATTCTTCTAATGATTTTGCCATTGTAATCATTCCATCTTTTACTGCTGTTTGCATGATGCTTGGGATTTGATGAATTTTCGCTTCTCGGATTAAGTTTTGAATTGGGGCTGTACACTTCATCACTTCGAAAGCACCACAACGGCCTTGACCATCTTTAGTTTTAAGAAGTCTTTGAGTGACTACCATTTTTAAAGATGTCGAAATTTGAGCTCTGATCTGTGCCTGTTGCTCAGGCGGGAATACATCGATAATTCTATTAATTGTATTTGGTGCGCCACTGGTATGTAGTGTGCCAAATACTAAGTGACCTGTTTCCGCTGCTGTTAATGCAAGAGAAACTGTCTCTAAATCTCTCATCTCTCCAACCAGAATAACATCAGGATCCTCTCGCAGTGCCGCTTTTAAAGCACTCGCAAAAGTTTGTGTTTGTTTTCCAACCTCTCGATGAGAGACAATGCTTTTTGCATCCTTGTGAATAAATTCAACTGGATCCTCTACAGTAATAATATTTGCAGTCCGGGTCTTATTAATTTCATTAACAATTGCAGCAAGCGTAGTTGATTTTCCTGATCCTGTTGGTCCTGTAACCAACACAAGTCCTTTGTGCATATCAATAATATCATAAAGAACTGGTGGTAAATCAAATTGTCCCATCTCTGGGATGACACTTTCAACTCTTCTGAGCACTGCTGCCGGTCCATTAATAGTTTTGTAAAAATTTGCCCTAAATCTTAAACCACTAAGTGTAACTGACGAGTCAAGTTCATGAGTGTCATTAAATCTTTTCATTTCAACTTCATTACAATTGGTCGATATTAAATCTTGGAGATCTTGTGCTTTAACCATGACCTCTGGAACTTTGTGAATTTCTCCTGTTTGTCTAAATGCTAACGGCCAACCACTTCTAATGTGGAAATCTGATATTTTTTTATTATTTTTTGCTAATTCTTCTAATTTTTCAAACATACTAAATTTTATCTATAATTTTTAAAAAAAACAATATTTACTTATCCGATAGCGACCAAAATAGGTAATTATCTAGTATATAAAGTAATATATTATCCACACAATTAAGGAATATTCAAAAAAGTTTTTAGAAAAAATTAATTGTTTGTCAGTAAATTTTGACTTTAAAAATTTACTAAGAAACATAAATCCTAGATGTACAATTACAACGGAAACCACAACACCAACTAAAGTCGATTGTAAGGAAAAATTTTTAAATCCAAAGTAAATTGCTACTAAAAAAGTCAGCCAAGAAACTTTGGAAATAAATATTTTAAAAATTAAGCCTGTTTTTTTACTAAAAATAGATTGTGTTTTAATTAAAGAATATGACCATGTAAGACCAATTAAAAAACTTATATACTTTAAAATCATTGCTTTTCTTTTTCATGAAAAACTAAACAAACACCATTGTTGCAATACCTTTTGCCCGTAGGTTGAGGACCATCATCAAAAATATGGCCATGGTGAGCATTACAATTTTTACAATGATACTCTGTTCTAGCATAACCAATTAAGTGATCTGTTTTAGTCTCAAACACATCTGGTAAGGATTGAAAAAACGAAGGCCAGCCTGATCCACTTTCATATTTTGCTTTTGACTCAAATAGCTTAATGCCACAATTGGCACAATGATAACTCCCCTCTCGTTTTTCATTGTTTAATTCACTACTGCCAGCACGTTCTGTACCATCCTCAAACATTATCAATTTTTGTTCAGCAGTAAGATTTGTGTTCTTTTTTGTCATTTAAGTAATTTAGCACAAGATTGATGTAAAATAGAATGTAATTCTACAAGTTTTTTAAAATCTTTATTATAACCACCACCAAGTACACCACACAAAGGTACTCCTTGTGAAAAGAAATTTTGAGTAACCATTTCATCTCTTTTTTTAATACCTTTATCTGAAATTTTTAATTTACCTAGACGATCGTTATGGTGAATATCAACTCCAGCAATATAAAAAACAAAATCAAAATTTTCATCGTTCAACTGATTTAAATAGAAATCAAGTATCTTTATATATTGAGCATCCTCCATATTATCATCAAGCTCAACATCAAGATCACTGATAGATTTTTTAGCTGGATAATTTGATTTTGAATGCATACTAAAAGTAAATACATTTTTATTATTTGCAAAAATATCAGCGTTACCATTGCCTTGGTGAACGTCTAAATCAACTATTAAAATTCTTCCAGCTAAACCACGATCCAATAAGTATTGAGCTGCAACTGCTACGTCATTGAACACGCAATAACCTGCGCCCCCATCGTAATTCGCATGATGACTGCCACCTGCAGTATTACATGCAACACCATTTTTAATTGCAAGCTTTGTAGCTAACACTGTTCCACCAGTTGCAACCAATGACCTTTGAATAACACTATCAACTAAAGGAAATCCAATTTTCTTAATTATCTTTTGATCTAATGTTTTATTTTTAACGTCCTTGATATATTTTTCTGAATGAGCTCTTTTTAAAGTTTCTTCAGAGCATGCATATGGTTGATGAAATTTTTTAACTATTTTTTTATCAATTAAATATTTTGCAAGTTCTCCAAATTTATTAATCGGAAATTTATGGTCGTCACCAATTTTAGCAAAATAATCCTCGTGATTAACAACTGATAAATCCATAACTATTCTATTACACGAATAGGCTTCCCACTTGCACAAGCTTCAAGTGACTCTATCATTTGACTATAATAGACATTATAATTTTCCACAGTCACATATCCTAAGTGAGGTGTTAATAAAGCATTTGGTAAAAATCTTAGTTTATTATTCTCTGGCAAAGGTTCTTTTTCATAAACATCTAATCCCGCACCTGCGATCACATTTGTAGATAAAGCAATAATTAAATCATCTTCATTAATTATTGGACCTCTCGAGGTGTTGATCAAAAAAGCAGTTTTTTTCATTTTATCTAGTTCTTTTAAGGTAATACAATCTTTATATCTTTCACCACCCTGTACATGAATAGATAAGAAATCAGAATTTTTAATTAAATCTTCTTTAGTGCAGGGTAAAACATCTAGCTCTTTACATTTATCAAGACTAAGATTTTCACTCCAAGCCATTACTTGCATACCAAAAGCTTTACCTATCTTTGCAACTTGAGAACCTACTTTCCCAAGTCCAATTAATCCTAAAATTTTTCCTTTGAGCTCAACACCAACTGATGTCTGCCAATAACCCTGATACATATTATCTATTTCCTCTTTAATATTTCTGGCTAAACCAAGTATTAAAGCCCAAGTTAATTCTGGAGTTGGATTTAAATTGCTATCAGTTCCACTAACAATAATCTTCCTTTTTTTTGCAGCAGCAAGGTCAATTGCTTTATTTCTTAACCCACTGGTAATTATGAATTTTAGCTTAGATAAATTTTCTATTATGTTTTTTGTAATGGGAGTTCGTTCTCTCATCACTAATAATGCCTCAAAATCAGACAATTTATCTATGACCTCAGCCTCATCCTCAAATGGCTCACTAAAAATTTTAATTTCATATTTTCCTGCAAGTTTTTCAAGATCAACAAATTGTTGAGAAACATTTTGATAGTCGTCTAATATTGCAACTTTAAGCATTTTTAATTTCTTTATTTGATAAAAATAAACCTAATATAATTAAAATTGCCCCAATCAAGTGAAAAAATTGAAACTGCTCATTATAAAAGAATATCGCCATCAAAGTACTAAATAATGGAATTAAAGATAAAAATATTCCAGCTCGATTTGCCCCAATGATTGAAACAGCGCCAGCCCAACAATAGTAAGAGCCAATACTTGGAAATATTGCAACATAAGCTAAAATATAAAAAAAATTACTACTCATCTCAATAATTTTGCCTTGTGTCATATCGAAAATAAATAAAGGCAAAAGAAAAATTAATCCAAATGTGCAAATTATATGGACAAGAGCAAGTAAAGATACTTCAAAGGTTCTTTTTCTCAAATATGCAGAATATATTCCCCAAGCAATAATTGCTCCGACCATAAATAAATCGCCTTTGTTAAAATTTAAGGTAAGTAAAATATTTAGATCAAGTTTAGTAATAATAGCTAAAATTCCTAAAACTGAAATGACTAATCCAGATATTTGAAAAATATTTGTTTTTTCAATTTTTAATAAAAAACAA
>JBNAKH010000115.1:0-7971 GCA_052047495.1 Candidatus Pelagibacter sp. | reverse complement strand
TTTTGATCAACAATAGTTCCATGTATCTTCAAAAATCTTTCATAAGATTTGAAATTTTTAAATACTCCTGTTTTTTCTTCATAATCCTTGTCAATAAAGGTCCTATTAGACGAAGTTAGATGGTAAAATTTAAAATCTATTATTTTTTCATCAAAAACTGATAAAATAGACTTTAATGGTCTTGCCCAATTTAGGTTAAATTCGCCCCATTTCATTGATTTTTTCCATTGGTAGCTACCTAAAAGTTTTGGTATTAAATCTTTTAACAAATCTGAAGTGTTCAATGTTTTTGAGGGTGTTTTAAAAAAGTAGAATTCTCCTTTTTCTGTATCACGTTTGATAAGTTGTTTTTTGTCAATTTTATTTGATCTCACAAAACCCTCAATTGCTTCTGCAGGAGCACTAGTTTTGGGTCCTTTTATTTCCTCAGACCTAACTTTAATTTTTTTTTGTAAACCTTCAAATACAACAATTACTCTATTTGGAGTTGATAATGAAAAACTTTTTTTTGATTTTATAGATTTATGTATAAAATATTCTCTAAATTCCTCTAAAAGTTTTTCACGAAAATTTTGTTGTAAATTAGCTGGAATTTCTTCACTAAATAATTCTAAAAAAAATTCCGCCATTTTATATTTGTGTATCAATCCAAATTGAAGCAACAGATTTCGTAATTTCTCTTATACGTCCAATATATTCCGCTCTCTGGGCAACACTGATAGCTCCTCTTGCATCAAGTATATTAAATACATGACTTGCTTTTAAGCATTGATCATAAGCTGGGAGCGATATTTTTTTATTTATTAATGATTTAGCCTCACTTTCGAACATATCAAATATTTTTAACAGACTCGAGGTATTAGCATGTTCAAAGTTATAAGCCGAAAATTCTTTCTCCGCTTGATGAAAAACTTCTCTGTATTCAACATTTTCGTTATTCCAAATTAAATCATAAACATTATTTTTTTGTTGTGTGAACATACAAATTCTTTCTAAGCCATAAGTAATTTCTACTGAAACAGGTTTACATTCAAAGCCAGCCATTTGTTGAAAATATGTAAATTGAGTTATTTCCATTCCATCACACCAAACTTCCCAACCAAGACCTGCTGCGCCTAAAGTTGGACTTTCCCAATCATCCTCAACAAATCTAATATCATGATTTTTATGATCAATACCGATTGTAGATAAACTATTTAAATAAAGTTTTTTTATATTTGATGGAGAAGGTTTAATTATAACTTGAAATTGATAATAGTGCTGAAGTCTATTAGGGTTATCTCCATATCTTCCATCAGTCGGTCTTCTAGAAGGTTGTGTATAAGCTGCTTTCCATGGTTTTGGTCCAAGTGACCTGAGAGTTGTAGCTGGATGAAAAGTTCCTGCTCCAACCTCCATATCATATGGTTGTAAAATAATACAACCATGTTTACTCCAATATTTTTGGAGGTTTAAAATTGTATCCTGAAAAGTTTGAAATTTTGGTTTTTTTTTACTTTTTTTAGAGGCCATATTTTTGCCAAATAGATTTTTCTTCTAATATATTTGCGACCTGATCGACGTGATCGTTAGATGATGATAATTTCTTACTTAACCAACTTTTAGATTTTTCAAATTTTTTGATTATTACATCCTCTCCAAATTTTTCTCTCAACACTTGATTGGCATCACCTATTTCGTCAATTAAACCAAGTTCTTTGGATTTAGTTCCAGACCAAAACTCTCCAGAAAATAACTCAACTTCTGATTTCTTTAGTTTTTCACCTCTACTTTTTTCAACAACATTAATGAAATCTTTATGCAAATCTAATTGTATATTTTTTAATCTTTCTATATCTTCTTTTTTTTCTTCAAGAAACGGATCGAGAGTGCTTTTATTTTTACCCGCAGTATGAACTCTTCTTTCAACTCCAATTTTTTTAATTAACTCTGTAAAACCAAATGATGAATAAATCACACCTATAGATCCAATAATTGAACTGGAGTTTGCATAAATTTCATCACCAGCACACGCAATCAAATAGCCTCCTGATGCAGCAATATCCTCTGCAAAAACTATTACCTTTTTTTTATTTTTTTTCGCTTGTTGTCTTATAAAATTAAAGATTAAGTGTGATTGAACTGGTGATCCACCAGGAGAATTAATTGTAATAGCAACACATGGTGCTTTTTTTACAGAAAAAGCCTTTAAAATTATCTCTTCTTGACCTGAAAAATCTATACCTTGTTTAAATTTACCTACGTTTCCAATTACACCAGCTAATTTAATATGAGGAATAATTTTCTTTTTTTTAAAAATTGAGAGCATAACAAAACTTTATAGAATTTTTGTATTAATATAAAGACACCTTATAATTGAAGATTTAGGTGCGTCAATTGATAAGTATCAAAAGAAACTTATTACACTAATTTGCTCACATTATGGGAAGCGTGATTCAACTTAAAAAACAAATTAATAACTCTTACTTTCAACTTAAAAACTCGGTTGAAAATAAGTTAATGCTTGTTGAAGAAAAAATTAAATCAAAACTAGATAGTAATGTTGAGCTAGTTAAAAAAATGACAGATTATCATTTAAATACTGGTGGCAAAAGATTAAGAGCCTTATTAACTTTGGGTTCATCAAAGTTATGTGGTTATACAAAAGGTACCAGAGATATAAATTTGGCAGCTTGCGTGGAACTAATTCATGCTGCAACTTTAATGCATGATGATGTTATAGATAATGGTTCAATCAGAAGAGGTAAAAAAACACCAAATAAAATTTGGGGTAACCACTCATCTGTTCTGGCCGGCGATTATCTTCTTAGTAGGTGTTTTGAAATGATGGTAGAAGATGGAAATATTGAAGTTTTAAAACTATTATCATCAACATCATCAATAATTGCTCAAGGTGAAATTTTGCAACTCCAGCATAAAGGTGAAGTTGATATGCTTGAAGAAACTTATTTGAAAATAATTTCTTCAAAGACGGCTGAGTTATTTGCTGCTGCAACTAAAGTAGGAGCAATTTTATCAGAAATGAAAACTAAAGAGAAAGAAGCTTTAGAGTTTTATGGTAGGAATTTAGGTTTAACTTTTCAAATTGCTGATGACACTTTAGATTATAATTCAGAATTAAAACTATTTGGAAAAAATATCGGTCAAGACTTCTATGAGGGAAAAATTACACTACCAATAATTCTTCTGTTTCAAAAAGCTAATAAAGATGAAAAAGAAACTCTTAAGAAAACTTTTGCAAAAGAAGAGAGAAATCAAAATGATTTAAATTATACTTTATCTTTAATAAAGAAATACGATATTATAAATAGTTGTTATCAAAAGGCCAAGCACTATATTAATTTATCATCAAATTCATTGTCTGTATTTAAAGACTCTGAAGAAAAAAATATCCTCGAAAATTTAACGTCTTTTAGTTTATCAAGAAATTTTTAGGGACTTAAAAGACTTTTTGTCCAATCATTATTTGCTGTCAATTTATACTTTAGTCTTTCGTGTATTCTATTATCTCCATCTAACCAGAATTCTATGCTCGTAGGTTTTAAATTCCAGCCCGACCAATGATTTGGTCTTGGAACATTATTTTGATCTTGGTATTTATTTTTAAATTTTTTCAGTGATTTTATCAATTCTTCCCTATTAACTAATTCACTACTTTGTTTTGATGCCCAAGCTCCAATTCTACTTTCATAAGCTCTAGAATTAAAATAATTATCAGCTACCTCATCTTCTACTTGATTCAAAGTACCTACAATTCTAATTTGCCTAAGCAAACTTTTCCAATGAAAACACATTGTTGCATTGGGATTTTCTTTTATTTCGTTTCCTTTTTGACTATTAAGATTAGTATAAAAAACAAATCCATTTTTATCGTAACCTTTAAGAAGCACCATCCTTACTGATGGAACGCCTTGTTTTGTTGCAGTTCCAAGAGCTAAAGCATTTGGATCATTTATTTCATTCTTTTTTGCCTCTTCGTACCAACTTTCAAATAATTTAAAAGGATCATCTAAATCTAGAAAGCATTTATTAAGCCCTAATGAGTTTTTTTCATTCATAATTTTAACAAAATAATCTATACAATATAAATAATGTCATTTAATACTTTTGGAAAGGTTTTTCGTTTCACTACATGGGGAGAATCTCATGGTCCTGCAATTGGTTGCATAATAGATGGTTGTCCACCACTAATAAACCTCGATGAACAAGATATTCAGATAGAACTCAACAAAAGAAAACCTGGTCAATCTAAATTTACTACTCAAAGAAAAGAGAGTGATAAAGTAGAGATTCTTTCGGGAGTCTTTGAAGGTAAAACAACTGGAACTCCAATCTCTTTAATAATTTATAATGAGGATATGCGCTCAAAAGATTATAATGATATTAAGGATAAATTCAGACCAGGTCATGCTGATTATACCTACTTTAAAAAGTATGGAATTAGAGATTATAGAGGTGGTGGAAGGTCTTCTGCGCGAGAGACTGCCTCTAGAGTTGCAGCAGGAGCGGTAGCAAAAAAAGTTTTGGAAAAAAAATTAGGTAAAAAATTTAAAATTTCTGGTGCAGTTACACAACTTGGAATTCTTGGATGCGATACAAACAAGTGGGATGATAAGATAATTTATAAAAATCCTTTTTTTTGTCCTGATAAATCTATGCTTAAAATATGGGAAAAATATCTTTTAAGTATTAGAAAGGCAGGATCATCTTGTGGTGCTATAATTGAAATTAGAGCTAATGGTATTCCTGCAGGACTGGGTGCACCAATTTACTCAAAACTAGACTCTGATATTGCATCTGCAATGATGAGTATTAATGCTGTAAAAGGTGTTAATATTGGCTCTGGAATGAATTCCGCTCAGTTATCTGGAGAAGAAAATTCAGATGAAATTTCAAAATCAAAAAATAAATTAAAGTTTAACTCAAATAATGCAGGTGGAATTCTTGGTGGCATCTCTTCTGGTCAACAAATAATTGTTTCATTTGCTGTAAAGCCTACATCATCAATTTTAAAGAGCAGAAAGACAATTAATAAATTTGGAAAAAATACTAGTATATCCGTTAAGGGAAGACATGATCCGTGTGTTGGAATTAGAGCGGTTCCAGTGGGTGAGGCTATGCTATCATGCGTTTTACTTGACCATTATTTATTGAATCAAGCTCAATGTGGATAATTACTTTATTTTTGTTTTTGTAAGATAATATTTGAATTTAATACATCTAAAATTTGTTCTTCAATAGAAATGCTATCTAAATTTGCGAGTTTATACATGTTTTCAGGTTTGTCTTGATCAATAAAAATATCTGGAAGTTTCATTGATCTAAATTTTAAATTTGAGTCCATTAGTCCCTTTTTTGTTAAAAAATCAATCACATGAGAACCGAATCCACCAATTGACCCCTCCTCAATAGTTACAATTGCCTCGTGTGTTGTTGCTAATTGCCATATCAAATTTTCATCCAACGGCTTGGCAAATCTTGCATCCACTATTGTAATATTAACACCTTTTTTCTTTAAGTTTTCTGATGCCCTTAAACTTTCACTTAATCTTGCACCAAAGTTTATTAAAGCTAACTTTTTTCCATCTTGAATAATTCTTGATTTACCAATCTCTATCTTTTCATTAATTGATGGCAATATTGATCCAATACCACTCCCTCTTGGATATCTGAATGCACAGGGTCTATCATTAATTTCTGTAGAAGTATTAATCATTCTTACCAACTCGGCCTCATCACTTGCAGCCATTACAATAAAATTTGGTAGTGTTGCTAAATAAGTCGTATCAAAACTACCTGCATGTGTAGGTCCATCAGCTCCAACTAATCCTGCTCTATCTATTGCAAATCTTACAGGTAAACTCTGTATTGCAACATCATGAACGACTTGATCATATGCTCTCTGAAGAAATGTTGAATAAATTGCTGCATAAGGTTTATAATTCTCAGTCGCTAAGCCGGCTGCAAACGTAACAGCGTGTTGTTCAGCAATACCAACATCATAAGTTCTATCTGGAAATTCTTTTCTAAAATTGTTTAATCCAGTTCCATCTGGCATTGCTGCTGTTATTGCAACAATTTTACTATCTTTTTTTGCGTGTTGTATCAGAGTATCAGCAAAAACTTTGGTGTATGACGGTATTTTACTGGAACTTTTTTCCTGTTCCCCAGTCTTTACATTAAATTTGGATACACCATGATAATGATCTTTTGCTTCTTCAGCAAAAGAATAGCCTTTTCCTTTTTTTGTTTTTATATGAATTAATATCGGACCTTGGTGTTTTGAGTCCCTTGCATTTCTTAAAATTGGAATCAATGAAGAAAGATCATGGCCATCGATAGGACCAATATAATAAAAACCTAATGAGCTAAATAAAGTTCCACCAGTTACAGCTGATCTTAATAAATCTTCAGCTTTGCCGGCTTTTGCACTAAATCTTTTTGAAAATGCTGATGTAATCAATTTTATAGTTTCTCTTAAACTAAAATATATTTTTCCAGAAAAAATTTTAGCTAAATATGTTCCCATTGCTCCAACAGGCCTTGCAATTGACATGTCGTTATCATTTAATATCACAATCATTTTGGTCTTTGAGGCACCCGCATTATTCATGGCTTCATAAGCCATACCTGCACTTATTGCACCATCACCAATCACTGCTATAACATTCTCTGATTTTTTTGATAATTTATTTGCTTCTGCAATTCCCAAAGCTGATGAAATTGAAGTAGAACTATGCGCAGCTCCAAAAGGATCATATTCACTTTCTAAACGCTTAGTAAATCCTGAGAGACCCCCTCCTTGCCGAAGAGTTCTTATTTTATCTTTTCTTCCTGTTAAAATTTTATGTGGATAACATTGGTGTCCTACATCCCAAATTAATTTATCACTTGGTGTGTTAAAAATATAATGTAATGCTACGCTTAATTCTACTACACCTAAACTAGCACCCAAATGTCCTCCAGTAACTGATACTGCATCGATCATTTCCTCTCTTAATTCATCAGCAACCTTTTGCAGTTTTGTTTCAGGAACTTTTTTTAAGTCTGATGGAAAATTAATCTGATCTAAAAATTCGTAATTTTTTTTCATTTATTTCTATTTAAAATATAATTAAGAGTTTCTGTTAAATTCTTAGATTTTGGTCCATACTTTTTTAACTTAGTATTTATTTTTAAAATTAGTTTATTCGCATATTTAATAGTATTTTTATCTCCCAGTAAACTAATAAGAGTTGCTTTACCTTTTTTCTTATCTTTTCCAGTTTTTTTTCCTGCAGCAGAAAGACTTCCATTATAATCAATTAAATCGTCAGCAACTTGAAATAGTAATCCTATATCAGCTCCAATATTTTCAAATTTTTGGATATCTTTTTTACTTTTGTTCTTTAAAATTAATGGAGCTACACAACAAAAACTAAACAGTTTTCCAGTTTTTTTTATTTCCATTTCAATTATTTTTTTTTCTGAAATTTTCTTATGTTCATAACTAAGATCTAAATATTGACCACCAGCAATCCCGAGATGTCCAGAACTCTCAGAAATTTTATTAATTAATCTAATTTTTGTTTTTTCATTGACATTCAAATCTTTGTGACTCAAAATTTCGAATGCCATAGTTAAGAGTGAGTTTCCAGCAAGAACAGCTGTAGACTCTCCAAATTTGATATGAGTAGAAGGCTTACCTCGTCTTATTAAATCATTATCCATACATGGTAAATCGTCATGAATAAGTGAATAAGCATGAATACATTCAACAGCAGCACCAATTATTAGTAAGGTTTTATAATTTAAGTTAAATATTGAACCAACATCAACTAGTATTTTTGATCTTATTTTTTTACCACCTGAAAATAATCCATATTGCATTGGGACAATCAGTTCTGATTTTTTTTGCTTTTTAATAAATCTCTTTAAAAAAATATTTGTGTCTTTAGCAATTTTATTTAGTTTTTTTTGCATTATTTTTTG
>JBNAKH010000114.1:0-6061 GCA_052047495.1 Candidatus Pelagibacter sp. | reverse complement strand
CTTTTACTAATAAAAACTATGTATATTTTGCGATAAATTTATAAAAATTTATGACTGATAAAATGCTAAAATTCGTAAAAATAGGTCAACAAACCCCACCTAAAAGAGGAGTTGATAATAGGAAAGATGATTTTAATGAAATCTATGATGAATTTATCACTCAAAAAGCACAAGAGCAGTCAAGTAGATGCTCTCAATGTGGAGTTCCTTTTTGCCAAGTCCATTGTCCTTTAAGCAACAACATCCCTGATTGGCTTAAATTGACTGCTGAAGGCAGATTGAAGGAAGCTTATGAATTATCTCAAAGTACAAATAATATGCCTGAGGTTTGTGGTAGAATATGCCCTCAAGATAGATTATGTGAGGGTAATTGTGTTATTGAGCAGTCAGGTCATGGCACTGTAACAATTGGATCAGTCGAAAAATATATTACAGATAGTGCTTGGGAAAACGGATGGGTAAAGCCTATATCAATCAAACACGAAAAAGAACAAAGTGTTGGAATAATTGGTGCTGGACCTGCTGGACTGGCAGCTGCTGAACAACTTAGGAAAAATGGATATCAAATTACAGTTTATGACAGATATGACAGAGCGGGCGGTTTGTTAATTTATGGAATTCCAAATTTTAAATTAGAGAAACATGTGGTCGAGAGAAGAACAAAATTGTTGAAAGATGGTGGAATTAAATTTGAACAAAATTTTGAGGTTGGCAAGGATGCAACTTTAGAGCAATTGAGAAAAAAACATGATGCAATTTTAATTGCTACTGGAGTTTATAAACCAAGAGAAATTAATCTGCCAGGTAATGATTTAGATAATATTTTTCCTGCTATGGAGTTTTTAACTGCATCAAACAAAAAGGGGTTGGGAGATAAAGTTGATTTATTCGATAAAGGTATATTAAATGCTGAGGGTAAAGATGTAGTTGTTATTGGAGGTGGAGATACCGCAATGGATTGTGTCCGAACATCTGTAAGACAAAAAGCTAATTCAGTTAAATGTTTATACAGAAGAGATAAAGACAACATGCCGGGATCTGCAAGAGAAGTAGCTAATGCAGAAGAAGAAGGTGTTGAATTTGTTTGGTTGTCTAGTCCAAAAGAATTTAAAGGAAAAAATAAAATTGAAAAATTAATTGTAGATCAAATTCAACTTGGCGATCCAGATGACTCAGGGAGAAGAAGACCAGAAATTAAACAAGGATCTGAATTTGAAATTAAAGCAGATATGGTAATAAAAGCTTTAGGATTTGATCCAGAAAACTTGCCATCATTATTTGAAGCACAAGAATTACAAGTTACAAAATGGGGAACAATTAAAACTGACTTTGACACTATGGAAACTAATATTAAAGGTGTCTTTGCTGCCGGGGATATTGTAAGAGGTGCATCTTTAGTTGTTTGGGCAATTAAAGATGGTAGAGATGCTGCTTTATCAATCAAATCTTATCTTGAAAATATCGAATTAAAAAAATCTAAAGTTGCATAATGAGTATATATAAAAAAAATTTAGAATTACTAACTAAAAACAATGTTTATTCTAAGGAAATGGAACATGATGCATGTGGCGTAGGGTTAATTGCATCAACAGAGGGAAAAAAATCAAGAGAGGTTGTAGAATATGGAATTGAAGCTTTAAAGGCTGTTTGGCATCGAGGAGCTGTTGATGCTGATGGAAAAACAGGTGATGGGGCAGGAATACATTTAGAAATTCCCAAAGATTTCTTTGTTGAAAAAATAGAGGTTACAGGTCACACACATGATGGTTCTGATATTTGTGTTGGAATGATTTTTTTACCAAGAAATGATTACTCCTCACAAGAAAGCTGTAAAACGATTGTAGAAAGTGAGTTAACTAAAAACGATTTTAGTATCTATGGCTGGAGACAGGTCCCTGTTAATCCAAAAGTTTTAGGAGAAAAAGCTTTCCAAACTATGCCAGAGATAATTCAAGTGCTTTTTAAATCGAATGATAAAAATTTGCTTGATAAAGAGCTTGAAAGAAAAATTTATGAAACAAGAAAAAAAATTGAGAATAAAGCATTCAATTTATCATTAAATAATTTTTATATTTGCTCAATAAGTTCTAAATCAATTATCTATAAGGGCATGTTTTTAGCTGAGGCTATCTCAGATTTTTTCTTGGATTTAAAAGACAAAAGATTTATTTCAAGATTTGCAATTTTTCATCAGAGATTTTCAACTAATACTGCTCCAAGCTGGAGTTTGGCACAACCATTTAGAGCAGTTGCCCATAATGGTGAAATTAATACTTACAAAGGAAATAAAAACTGGATGAGAGTTCATGAACAAGAGATGAGTAGCCCTCTTTTTGAAAATGTTGAAAATTTAAAGCCAGTTATACAAAAAGGAGTTTCTGACTCTGCGGCACTAGATAATGTTTTTGAGTTATTAAATAAATCTGGCCAACCTGCACCTTTAGCAAAATTAATGATGATTCCTGATGCTTGGTCAAAAAGAAATAAAACTCTTCCAAAAAGCCATCAACAATTGTTTAATTTTTTAAATAGTACTATGGAACCTTGGGATGGTCCTGCCGCAATTGCCGCAACAGATAATGAATGGGTCATTGCAGCAAATGATCGTAATGGTTTAAGGCCTTTAAGATACGCAATAACAAAAGATAAGTTTCTCTTTGCCGGATCTGAAACTGGAATGATTGAATTAAATGAAAAAAGAATTTTATCAAAAGGAAGACTTGGCCCAGGGGAGATAATTGGTGTTAGAATTGAAAAAGGCAAAGTGTTTACGAATAATCAAATTAAAGACTATTTGGCAAAAGAATATAAGCATTTCAATTCTCAGATAATAGATTTAGATGAAAAATTATCCATTTCAAATGAGAAACATAATTTTGATGGTGAAGATCTAAGGAGACGACAACACTCTTTTGGAATAAGTTTAGAGGACTTAGAGCTAATCTTACATCCAATGGCTGAAGATGCAAAAGAAGCGACGGGTTCCATGGGTGATGATACGCCTTTAGCAGTTTTATCGGACAAATACAGACCACTTTATCATTTTTTTAGACAAAACTTTAGCCAAGTGACCAATCCACCGATTGACTCTTTGCGAGAAAATAAAGTTATGAGTTTGAAAACTAGATTTGGTAATCTTGGGAATATTTTAGATTTTGATACTTTAACTAAAGAAAATATTTACGTTTTAAATAGTCCGATATTATCGAATTCACAATTTAACAAATTTATTAATTTTTTTGGAAAAAACTCTGTCTCTATAGATTGTACTTTCTCGAATGATCAAAGTTTATTTGACTCTATTAAAAGGATCCAAAAAGAGTCGGAAATTGCTGTTAGACAGGGTGTAACACAATTAGTTTTAAGCGATAAAGCTATTTCAGATACAAGGATGCCTATGCCAATGCTGTTATGCGTTGGTGCGATTAATACTTTTTTAATTGATAAAAAATTAAGAGGGTATGTTTCAATTAACGTTCAATCTGGTGAAGCTTTGGATACCCATTCTTTTGCAACATTAATAGGTGTTGGAGCAACAACAGTTAATCCATATATAGCTTTTGATAGTTTATACCAAAGGCATGAGAAAAAGTTATTTGGCCAGTATAGTTTTGATGAATGTGTTGAAAGATATATCAAATCAGTGAATGCAGGATTATTAAAGATCATGTCAAAAATGGGTATATCTGTTTTAAGTTCGTATCGAGGCGGATGTAATTTTGAAACTGTTGGTCTAAGCAGATCAATAGTTGATGATTATTTTCCAGGTGTGACTTCAAAAATTTCTGGTATTGGATTGTCAGGAATCGAAAAAAAAATACGTGCAATACATAAAGAGGCATTTGAAAGCACCGATACAGTTTTACCTATTGGTGGGATTTATAGATACAGAAAAAATGGAGAAACACACCAATATCAGGGCAGATTAATCCACTTATTACAAAGTGCTGTAGGATCAAACTCGTATACAGCTTATAAAAAATATGCTGAGGGAATCTATAACTTGCCACCAATTAACTTAAGGGATTTGATAGATTTTAGAAAAAAAAAATTAGGACCATCTATTCAAATTTCTGAGGTTGAACCAATAGAAAAAATATTAAAAAGATTTGGTAGTGGAAGTATGTCTCACGGAGCATTATCCAAAGAGGCACACGAAACATTAGCTATTGGGATGAATAGAATTAAAGGTGCATCCTGTAGTGGAGAAGGTGGTGAAGATGCAAATAGATTTAAGATAATGGACTCTGGTGATAGTGCAAATTCGAGAGTAAAACAAATTGCGTCAGCAAGATTTGGTGTAACAGTTAATTATTTAAACAATTGTAATGAAATTGAGATTAAAATTGCTCAAGGTGCAAAACCCGGTGAAGGTGGCCAATTACCAGGATTTAAAGTAACAGATGAGATTGCCAAGCTAAGACATTCAACACCAGGTGTAACACTAATTTCCCCACCTCCGCATCATGATATTTATTCAATTGAGGATTTAGCTCAGCTTATTTATGATTTAAAACAAATCAATCCTAAGGCAAGAATTGGAGTTAAACTAGTTGCATCATCTGGCGTTGGTACTATTGCAGCCGGTGTTGCAAAGGCAAAAGCTGATATAATTTTAATTTCAGGACATAATGGAGGAACCGGAGCTACACCTCAAACAAGTGTAAAATACGTAGGTATTCCATGGGAGATGGGACTGACGGAGGCCAATCAAGTTTTAACATTAAATAATCTAAGACATAAAGTTACTTTAAGAACCGATGGAGGTATTAAAACTGGAAGAGATGTTGTTATTGCAGCTATGATGGGTGCAGAGGAGTATGGTGTAGCAACTACCGCTTTAGTAGCGATGGGTTGTATTATGGTAAGGCAATGTCACTCTAATACTTGTCCTGTAGGGGTTTGTACACAGGATGAAAAATTAAGAGAAAAATTTACTGGAACTCCTGATAAAGTTGTAAATTTATTTACATTTATTGCTACAGAGGTGAGAGAAATTTTAGCTTCACTTGGTTTTAGATCTTTAAATGAGGTTATCGGTCGAACTGATTTATTAATGCAGGTAAGTAAAGCCTCGCCTAATCTAGATGACTTAGATCTTAATCCATTATTTGTCCAAGCAGACCCTGGAAATAATAAGAGGTATTGTGAGGTATCAGAAATAAATCAAGTTCCTAATACACTGGATCAAGAAATTTGGCCTCAAATAGAAAAGGCTTTAGATAACTCAGAAAAAATAAATAACGAGTTTTTAATTAAAAATACTAATAGAGCTGTAGGCACTAGAATTTCACATCACTTATATAAAAAATATGGTTATGAAAAATTAGAGGAAAATTTTTTAACTCTAGATTTTAAAGGTTCAGCTGGACAATCGTTTGGTGCATTTACAGCAAAAGGACTTAAACTTAATTTAAAAGGCGATGCAAATGATTATGTTGGGAAAGGTTTGTCAGGAGCAACCATTTCAATAAAACTACCTGATGAAAGCAATTTAATTTCTAATGAGAATACTATTATTGGTAACACAGTTCTTTATGGTGCAACGTCAGGTAAACTTTTTGCAGCTGGTCAAGCTGGAGATAGATTTGCGGTAAGAAATTCTGGTGCCACAACTGTTATCGAAGGCTGTGATTCAAATGGTTGTGAATATATGACCGGTGGTACAGCAGTAATTCTTGGAGATGTTGGAGATAATTTTGCAGCTGGCATGACAGGAGGAATGGCTTTTATTTACGATAAATCAAAAGAATTTGAAAAAAAAGTTAATCCGGATTCAGTTATATGGCAAAATGTTGAAACTGAGTATTGGTCAAAATTTTTAAAAGAATTGGTGCTAGAACATAGTAATGAAACAGGATCCAGCTTATCAAAAAAAATAATTGATGACTTTGAAAACGAGTTAAAGAATTTTGTACAGGTTTGTCCAAAAGAAATGTTAGATAAGCTTAAAAATCCGATCTCTACAAAAACAAAAATACGAAAAGTTAGTTAATTATTAATTTTAACTCTTTTTTCAATATCTTGAGCCATTTTGGGGAAGATAAACTATGATCACCAT
>JBNAKH010000113.1:0-2020 GCA_052047495.1 Candidatus Pelagibacter sp. | reverse complement strand
ATTAAAAATTATCTTTACATCTATCAAATGCATAATAATAACATGACAAAATCTCGTAAAGCAAAAAAAAGAGGTTGGGATCAAATAAATAAAAAATATAAAAAGGACGATATTCAAAATATAAATAATATATTACAAAATTGATATGAGTAATTCAAAAATTACATTAATTGCAGAAATAGGTGAAAATTATTTAGGCAAAATCAATTTGGCAAAAAAGTTAATTGATAACGCAAAAAAATCTGGAGCCAACTATGCTAAGTTTCAATCTTATAATGAAAATTGCTTAAAAAAAAATGACCCAGAATACAATTGGTTTAAAAAAGTTTCTCTTAAAGATGATGAACATATCAAACTTAAAAATTATTGTAAAAAAAAAAAAATAAATTTCTTAAGTTCACCCTTTAGTCTAGAAAGAGCTGAATTTTTATGTGAAAAGCTTAAACTCCAAGAAGTTAAAGTAGCCTCATGTAAAATGACAAATTTTAAACTTTTGAGATATTTGAATAAAAAAACAAAAAAAGTTTTTTTATCTACTGGTATGTCAAATATTAAAGAAATCAATCAATCAATAAAACATCTTGGTAATACTGAAGTTGTAATAATGCATTGTGTAAGTGAATATCCACTTAAATCACAAAATTCTAACTTACTTGCAATTCAAAAACTAAAAAAAGAATTCCCAAAATTTTCAATAGGATATTCTGATCACTACATTGGAAATCTTGCAGTGGAAATTGCAGTATCATTGGGTGCCACTGTGATAGAGAAACATTTCACATTAAATAAAAATTTTAAGGGAACAGATCATATTTTATCTGCTGATTTTAAGGACTTAAAAAAACTAAGAAAAAGTATAGATTTAATTTCTTTGATGCGTGGCAGCGAAGAAAAAAAACCATCAAAAAAAGAACTCAAAATAAGAAATTTTATGAGGAATAGATTTAAAGACTAGAGAAAATGAGAGTAACTTTAATAATTCAAGCAAGATCGAATTCCACAAGGTTAAAAAATAAAATGTTTTTGATGCTTGGTAAATATAAAGTTTTAGAGTGGGTTATCTTTAGATTAAAAAAAATTAAGTTTGTAAATAATTTAGTAATCGCAACATCAAATAAAGTTGCAGATAAAGATATTATCAAAATTGGGAAAAAGAATAACTTAAAAGTTTTTACTGGAAATGAAAAGAATGTTCTTAAAAGATTTTATTTATGCTCTAAAAAATATCCTTCAGATTTAGTTGTAAGAGTTTGTGCTGATAATCCATTGATCGATAAAAATGAAATAGAAAATCTTATTTTATACTTTAAAAAAAATTATAAAAAAATTGATTATTTACAAAACTTTTTAGTCTCAAAAAATTCAATTTATGCAGGAGGTTTCGGTGCTGAAATATTTAAAAAAAAATGTATCAAAGAAGCATTCTTTAATGCAAAAACATCAAGTGACAAAGAGCATGTAACAAAATATATTAGAAATAATCCTAAAAAATTCAAAAGTGCATTTTATTTTGGAAATAAAAATTTACATTTTCCATATTTAAATTTTGATGTTGATACAAAAAAAGATTTAGATAATTTAAATAGGTTATCCAGAAAATTAAATTTTAAATTGTCTACTAGAGGAGATATTGTTGTAAAAAGATTTTTAATCAGAAGTATAAATGAGGATTTAATTAATCTTTTTCCACTCAATAGAATTTTAACAGGTATAGGAAATTTGAATACACTCAAATATATACAAAAAAAAATACCCATTAAAATTTTAAATATTAAATCAGGAACAACAGTATATGACTGGAAAGTTCCCAACGAATGGGTTGTCAAAAATGCTTTTATAAAAGATTCAAAAGGAAAATATATTATAGATTATAAAAATAATAATCTTTCTATAGTAAATTATAGTACAAGTTTTAAAGGTTATTTAACAGCAAAACAATTATCTAAAAAATTATATACAAAAAAAAATCTTAAAAACGCTATTACATATAAAACTTCATACTATAAAAAGGATTGGGGAT
>JBNAKH010000112.1:0-1243 GCA_052047495.1 Candidatus Pelagibacter sp. | reverse complement strand
TTATTTTTACATTAATAATTATTTATTTAACGAATCACTCATTTGCATTTTCACAAAATGAAAAAATTAAAATTGGGCTGCTTGCACCTTTATCTGGTGAATATAAAGAATTAGGATTATCAATAATTAAATCAACCCGAATGGCTTTAAATGATATTGGAACAGACAAAATTGAAATTTATCCTATGGACACTGGTATAGATCCCAATCAAACTTTACAATCAGCTACTGAGCTAAAAAATAAAGGGATAAAAATTTTTATTGGTCCGATTTTTTTTAAAAGTTTAATATATTTGGATGAAATTCAAGATGTGGTTTTTTTATCATTAACAAATAAGACTAATGATCTACCAAAAAACGTAATAAGCAGTGGAGTAAACTCTTTATCCCAATTAAATGCAATTAAGAATTTTTTAGAATTAAGGGGAGTAAAAAAAACAATTTTTTTAACACCTGATCTCGATTTTAAAGATGAAATTAAAAAAGCTATCAAACAATCAAAGATCAAAATTTCTAAACAATACACCTATGATACAGAACCAACTAAACTAACAAAGCAAATCGAAAAAATAACAAATTATGAAATAAGAAAACAAAACCTGGCCGATGAAATTTTAAGGGTTGAAAACTCAGATTTAGTAGACAAAGAGGAACAAATTAAGAAATTGGAAAAAAAATATACAATTGGAAATGTAAATTTTGATTCTGTTATTATTTCCGATTTTGATGAAAATCTTAAGAGTGTAATTACTTCTCTTATCTACACCGATGTATCACCAAAAAATAAATTATTTATAACTCTGAATCAATGGTTTGATGAAAGTTTATTTTTAGAGGAAAATATCCAGCCTTTATATTATCCATCGATCAATAAACAAAATTTAGAGACTTTTAATAAAAAATTTAAAAAGACCTACAATTCAAAACCAAATCATCTAAGCTTGTTGAGTTATGATCTTTTAGGATTAGTTTATTATTTATCTCTAAAATCCGATTTTTCAGACATAAACAATATTTTTAAAAAAGAAAATTCATTCAAAGGTAAAATTGGTATTTTTGATGTTAAAAATAACAAAATAAATCATAGATTAAACTTTTACAAAGTTGATGAGGGAGAGATTAAAGAAATTTTCTAAGCTTTTTGAAAGCATCAGATCTGTGGTCTAATTTATACTTTTGAAATGGCTTCATCTCGCCAAAAGTTTTTATTTTATTTTTAGGAATAAATATTGGATCGTATCCG
>JBNAKH010000111.1:0-4795 GCA_052047495.1 Candidatus Pelagibacter sp. | reverse complement strand
AATTAAATATCCTCTTCTTTTTATCAACTTAGATGATTTATCTATTACTTTTCTCATCTCGGATAAGCCATCAAATCCACCATCTAATGCATGCTTCGGCTCATAGTTAATGTCTTTTTCCAAACATTTTAAAACATTTTTTTTAATGTATGGAGGATTAGAAACAATCAAATCATATTTGCCTGTATGAAAATTGTCAATATTAGATTTATATAATCTTAATCTATTATTTACTCTTAATTTTTGACTATTAAACTTGCTTATTTTCAAGGATTTATTAGTTAAATCAATACCAACACCTATAAAATTTTTTTTTTCTTTTAAAATCGACAATAATATACAGCCTGAGCCTACTCCTATATCTAATATTTTTAATTTATTTTTATTTTTTGTAATTTTCAAAACTTGTTCGATTAAGACCTCTGTGTCAGGCCTCGGTATTAAAACATCTTTGTTCACGAAAAAATCATACTTCCAAAAACCTTTTTTTTTTATAATATATGCTATAGGTTTATTCTTTGCTCTTTCGCTAATTAAGAATTCAAAATAACTGAAGACTTTTTTTTTAATTTCTTTATTTGAATTCAAGGTTATAAATTTTTTGTCTTTTCTGATTGCCTTTGACATTAGAATTTCACTATCTAATTGTGCTGATGAAATATTATTATTTCTTAATTTAGATTGTCCTTTTTTTAATGCAGTGTAAATATTCATAGTTTAAAGTTTACTCAAGCTTTCTTCTTGAGCTTTTAAAGATAAAGACTCTATTATCTCATCAAAGGCTTCTCCCTCTAAGAACTCCTCTAATTTATGAAGAGTTAAATTTATCCTATGATCTGTGACTCTTCCTTGGGGAAAATTATAAGTTCTAATTCTCTCTGATCTATCTCCACTACCAATTTTACTTTTTCTTTCTGCTGATCTCTGTTCATCTATTCTTGATCTCTCAAGTTCATACAGTCTAGCTCTCAATATTTTCATTCCTTTTGCTTTATTTTTATGTTGAGATTTTTCATCTTGTTGTGAAACACTTAATCCAGATGGAATGTGTGTTATTCTCACTGCACTATCAGTAGTATTAACAGATTGACCACCCGGACCGCCAGCTCTAAAAACATCAACTCTAAGATCATTTTCATTAATTTTTAAATCAACTTCTTCAGCTTCTGGAAGTACAGCAACTGTTGCAGCTGAGGTATGTACTCTTCCTTGAGTCTCGGTATTTGGAACTCTTTGAACTCTGTGTACACCACTTTCGTATTTGAGTGTAGAATAAATATTATTACCTTTTATAGAAGCAATTACCTCTTTTAACCCACCTGCATCACTTCTTGAAATTGATATGAGTTCTAATGCCCATTTTTTTTTGTGACAAACTTTTTCATACATCTTAAATAGATCACCTGCAAATAAACTTGCCTCTAGACCACCGGTACCTGCTCTTATCTCTATAATTGCATTTTTTTTATCTGCTTCATCTTTTGGTAATAAAAATAATTTTAGTTTCTTCTCATTTTCATTAAATTGTATATTTAGATCACTTAATTCAACTTGAGCCATTTTGATTAATTCTTCATCAGAGTTCTTATCATTAAGAATTTTTTCTAATTCATTTTTATCTTTCACATATGATGAGTATTTCTTTGCACTTTCAACAATTTCGTTTAAATCGGAATATTCTTTAGATTTTTCTGCAAAATGTTTTTTATCAATTTCTCCTGAGGCTAAATCTTTTTCCAATGAAGAGTGTCGAGAAATTAATTCTTCGATAGTTTTTTCTGGTATCATTTTTTATTATTCTCAAATTCGAAAGCCTTCTTCTCAACTTCTTGAATAACTTTATTAATCATATCACCAGTCATCACTTTTTGACTTTGAACTCCAGAAAGGTAAAGCATATTACTTCCTTTTTGACCCCCTGTAATTCCGACATCAGTCATTGCGGCTTCACCTGGCCCATTTACAACACATCCAATAATTGAAAGTGTAATCGGAGTTTTTATGTGTGATAATTTTTTCTCTAAAATCCTCACTGTATCGATTACTTCAAAACCTTGCCTTGCGCAAGACGGACAGGAAATAATCTTTACACCTCTATTTCTCAAATTTAAGGATTTAAGTATCTCATTTCCAATCGTGACTTCTTTGACTGGATCATCAGAGAGAGATATTCTTATGGTATCTCCAATGCCCTCTTTAAGAAGAATTCCTAAACCAATTGATGATTTAATGCTCCCTGAGATAAAACTTCCTGCTTCTGTAATCCCTAAGTGAAGAGGATAATCTATTTTCATTGAAAGCTGACGATATGCTTCTACCGATAAAAAAACATCAGAGGATTTAACGCTCACTTTTAAATTTGAAAAATTCATATCCTCTAAAATTCTAATATTTCTAATCGCACTTTCTACAAGTGCTTCTGGACAAGGTTCTTTAAATTTTTCTAATATATCTTTTTCTAATGAACCAGCATTGACACCTACTCTAATTGAACAATTATTATCTTTAGCAGATTGAATTACTTCGATAATTTTTTTTTTATCCCCAATGTTTCCAGGATTAATTCTTAAACAACTTGCCCCATTTTCTGCAGCTTCGATTGCTCTTTTATAATGGAAATGTATGTCCGCAACTATGGGAATATCAACATGTTTGGTAATTTCTTTAAGTGCTTTCGAAGATGACTCATCAGGACAAGAAACTCTAACTATGTCAGCTCCTTCAGACTGTATTTCTTGAATTTGTTTAATTGTGTTCTTAATATCTGACGTTAAAGTATTAGTCATAGACTGCACTGAAATAGGATTTTCACCTCCAACTTTAACATTGCCCACATTTATAGTTTTGGTCTTTCGTCTTTTTATGTCTCTAAAAGGTCTGATGCTCATTTTTTTATTTTTGTAATTCAAATTCTTTATGCAATGTAGCTAATGCTTTTTTAGCATCTTTTTTATTAATCAAAACAGATATTTTAATTTCAGATGTTGATATAACTTGAATGTTAATTTTTTTATTTGCCAAAGCTTGAAACATTCTAAACGTAACTCCAGGAGTTGTTATCATTCCAACGCCAATTATTGATATTTTAGAAACCCCTTTTTGAAATAACACTTTTTTAAAGTTTATTTTTTTATTTTCTTGAATTATTTTTTTTGTTTTGTTTAGTTCTTCTGCTTTAATCGTAAAAGTCAAATCAGTCTCTTTTCCATTCGCTGAAATATTTTGTACCACCATATCAACATTAATAGAATTAATTGATAAAGGTTTAAAAATTGATGCAGCTACACCAGGTCGATCTTTTACGCCAACTAAAGTAACTTTTGCATCATTGTGCGTTGAAGAAATTCCTGTAATAATTCTATTATTATTAATATTTGTTCTTTTTGTAATTAATGTTCCAGGTTTTTTAATAAATGAAGATTTTACCTCAATATCAATTCTATTTAATCTAGCATCTTGAATTGAAACAGGTTGCATAACTTTTGCACCCAAAGATGCCATTTCTAACATTTCCTCATACGAGATTTCTTTAATTTTTTTTGCTTTTTTTAATTTATTTGGGTCAGTAGTGTATACACCTTCTACATCAGTATAAATAATACATCTTTGCGCTCTAAAGAATTTTGCAATCATAATCGCACTTGCATCCGAACCTCCTCTACCTAACGTGGTTACTCTCTCGTTGATATTCATCCCTTGAAAACCAGTAACAATCGGAATACCTCCTTCTTTGAGAAATCTTAATAATTTATTTTTATTTATCTGGAGAATTCTGGAGTTCGCATGAGGACCATTGGTTAAAATTGGTACTTGCCAACCGAGCCAAGATCTTGATTTGAAACCTTTGTGGTTTAATCTCCCAGCTATCAAGGAACACGCAATTTGCTCACCTGATGATACTAAAACATCATATTCGGAGTCTAAGAAATTGTTACTAATCTGTTTTGATTTTTTGATTAAATCATTTGTCACACCGCTCATAGCTGAGGAGATAACTATTACTTTGTTTTTTTTCTTTTTATGTTCGATAATAATATCAGTAATTTTTTTTATCTTTTCAATTGTACCAACTGATGTTCCGCCAAATTTTAATACCACAATTTTCATGATAAATATTTTTTTAATTAAATTTTATTGATAAAATACATCTTCAATATATTGTCAACTTTGTAATGAAAACTAGCACAATAAATAAAAAAGAAATAGAAAAATTTTCTAGAATTGCCGAAGAATGGTGGGATCCTAGTGGTAAATTTAAACCATTACATAAATTTAATCCTATAAGAATTTTATATATAAAGGAAAAAATAATTGATAGTTTTAAACTTGAAAATTCAGATAAGCCTTTACAAAAAATTAAATTATTAGATATTGGATGTGGTGGTGGTTTATTGTCAGAGCCTATGTGCAGATTAGGAGCGGAAGTAACTGGCATAGATGCATCAGAAAAAAACATACAAGTTGCAAAACTTCATGCAAAAAAGAATAATTTAAAAATTGATTATTTAACCGCCTCACCAGAAAATTTAAAAACAGATAGAAAATTTGATGTAATTTTGAATATGGAAATTATTGAACATGTTGAGGATGTTGATATTTTTTTAAAATCATGTTCATCACTATTAAAAAAAGAAGGTATAATGTTTGTTGCAACAATAAACAAAACATTAAAATCATATTTATTTGCAATAATAGGTGCGGAGTATATTTTAAGATGGCTGCCGATTGGAACTCATGAATGGGATAAATTTTTAAATCCAAATGACTTAATTAAAATTTCTAAAAAATATAATCT
>JBNAKH010000110.1:0-3964 GCA_052047495.1 Candidatus Pelagibacter sp. | reverse complement strand
GGACATCAAAAATTATTTAGATTAGCAAAAAAATATAAAAAAAAATATTCTTCAAAGATCGGTGTTTTGACTTTTGAGCCGATGCCAAAAATGTTTTTTAACTCCAATTTAGAAAATTTTAGATTATCTAATTTAAACCAGAAAATTGAAAATTTAGGTAAGCTTAATGTTGATTTTATTATTACTAAGAAATTTAATCGTAAATTTTCAAAAACAAAATCAATTTCATTTATTAAAGAAACTTTAGGTAGAAAACTAAGTCCTAAATTTATTTTTGTAAGTAATAATTTTAGATTTGGAAACAAAAGAGAAGGAAATGTAAAACAATTAATTGATCACGAGAAATTATGTAATTATAAAATTGTTAAACCACAACCTTTATCAATCAAGAAAAAAATTATTTCATCTACATTATTAAGAAAATATTTGCAGAGTGGTAAACTTAATAAAGTTAATAAACTTTTAAATAGAAAATGGTCTATCGATGGAAAAGTTATAAAAGGTAGACAACTAGGAAAAAAGATTGGTTTTCCTACAGCCAACATAGATATTAAAGATTATGTTTTGGCAAAACCAGGTGTTTATGCTGTCAAAGCTAAGAAAATAAAAAATTCAAAATATGTTAAAGGAATAGCCAATTTAGGGTATCGACCTACATTTAATGGAAAAAAAATATTATTAGAAGTTCATTTATTTAATTTTTCTGGAAATTTATATAATAAGTATTTAAGAGTAGAATTTTTAAAATTTATAAGAGCTGAAAAAAAATTCAAAAATATAGATCAATTAAAAAAACAAATTAAAATCGACTTAATAACTGCAAAAAAAACAAAATGAGTAAAAAACAAATTAATTTACCTAAAACAGCTTTTTCAATGAAAGCTAATTTACCAATTAGAGAGCCGGAAATTTTGAAACTTTGGAAAAAAATTGATCTTTACAAAGAGTTAAGAAATTCAAGAAAAGGAGAGGAAAAATTTGTTCTCCACGATGGTCCTCCATATGCAAATGGAAATATACATATGGGTACTGCATTAAATAAAATACTTAAAGATATTATCGTAAAGTTTCATCAAATGGATGGCAAAGACTCTGTTTATGTTCCAGGTTGGGATTGTCACGGTTTACCTATCGAATGGAAAATTGAGGAACAATACAAAAAAAATAAAAAAAATAAGAATGATGTTCCGATTGTAGAATTTAGAAAAGAATGCCGAACGTTTGCTGAAAAATGGATAGAGGTTCACAAGGACCAATTTAAAAGATTAGGTGTTGTTGGTGATTGGGAAAACTATTATTCTACAATGAGTTATGATGCTGAGGCACAAATTGTAAGAGAACTTGGAAAATTTTTAAAAGAAGGAAGTCTTTACAGAGGATTTAAACCAGTTTTATGGTCAACTGTAGAAAAAACTGCCTTAGCTGATGCCGAGGTTGAATATCAAGACCATAAATCTGATACGATCTATGCTTGTTTTCCAGTTAAATCATCAAAAATCAAAGAACTTGATGATTGTAATATTGTTATATGGACAACCACTCCCTGGACAATACCAGCCAATAAAGCCTTGGCATACAATGAAAGCTTAGATTACGTAATAATTCAAATTAATGATGCGGGAAATTTTAAAAATAAAAAAATTGTTATCGCTGAGGCATTACTAGACTCGGTTTTAAAAGACTGTGAGATTAAAGAATTTAAAAACCTTAAGAAATTTAAAGGTAAAGATTTTAAAGACACTATCTGTAAGCATCCATTTTTTGATTTAGGGTATGATTACGATATTCCAATGTTAGAAGCACGTTTTGTAACCACTGAGCAAGGAACAGGAATTGTTCATTGTGCACCAAGTCATGGACCGGACGATTTTAATCTTTGTTTAAATAACGGAATAAAGGCAATTGAGACAGTGGACGATGATGGAAAATATACAAATAATGTTTCTCTATTTGAAGGTTTACATATTTTTAAGGCTAATCCAATTGTGATCGAAAAATTGAAAGACCAAAATAAACTTCTTTCAAATGGTGAATTGGTTCATTCCTACCCTCACTCTTGGAGATCAAAGGCACCTTTAGTCCATAGAGCGACACCACAATGGTTTATTTCTATGGAAAGTCATAAACTGAGAAGTAAGGCTTTAAAAGCAATAGATGATACGACCTTTTATCCAAGCAAAGGCAAAGAAAGATTAAAATCAATGATCGAGACAAGACCAGATTGGTGTGTATCAAGACAAAGAGTTTGGGGTGTGCCACTTCCTATTTTTGTAAATAAAAAGTCAAATGAAATTTTAATTGATGATGGAGTATTTGAAAATATTGCTAATATTTATGAGAAAGAAGGTTCTGATTGTTGGTTTTCAGATGACCCTCAAAAATTTTTAGGTGATAAATATAAAGCGGAAGATTTTGAAAAGCTTAGCGATATTGTTGAAGTTTGGTTTGATAGTGGATCAACCCATTCTTTTGTACTAGAGAAGAGAAAAGACCTTAAATGGCCTGCATCAATGTATTTAGAGGGTTCTGATCAACATAGGGGTTGGTTTCATTCCTCTTTATTAGAGTCATGTGGAACAAGAGGTAAGGCACCTTTCGAGTCTATATTATCTCATGGATTTGTTGTGGATGGAAAAGGTCTTAAAATGTCAAAATCACTTGGAAATGTAATTGCACCAGAGGATATTTTGAAAAAATATGGTGCTGATATTTTAAGGATTTGGGTTGCTGCATCAAATTATGCTGAAGATTTAAGAATAGATTATTCTATCTTGGATCAGCATTCTGAGTCTTATCGTAAAATTAGAAATACATTTAGATATTTATTAGGAAATATAAATGACAAATATGAGGATGTTAATTTAGATAAAATTGATGTCGAAAGCTTGCCAGAGCTAGAGAAGTTTATGTTAAGTAAGATTTATTCTCTTAACAACAAATTTGAAAATTATTTTAAAAAATATGATTTTCACAATCTTTATAAAGAATTGTTGAATTTTTGCACTACAGATTTGTCAGCATTCTATTTTGATATAAGAAAGGACACTTTATATTGTGATCCAATTAATTCTGAAAAGAGAAAATCTTGTGTTACAATTTTGAATGTTTTATTAAAATCTTTACTCAGATGGTTCGCTCCAATATTGTCTTTTACAACTGAGGAAATACATCAACTTATATCAAAGAATACTAAGAGCATCCATTTAGAAAAATTTCTTACTTTTCCAGATAAATTTAAAAATGAACAGCTTACAGAAAGATGGTCTCAATTAATAAAAATTAGAGATGTATGTAACATAAGTATTGAGGAAAAAAGGGCTAATAAAGAAATTGGTTCAAGTTTAGAAGCAGAACTCAAAATTAAATTAAATGAGAAATATAAAGATATAATCTCAAAAATTGATTTATCAGAGCTTTGTATAGTATCAAAAACACAAATTAATTTTGATGAAGGTTCAGATATTCTAGTTGAAACTAAGAAAGCCCCGGGTGATAAATGTCCTGTATGTTGGAAAATAAGTGTTGAGCCTTGTGAGCGACATTCTCAATAATGTCTAAATATTTAAATAAAAGTTTTATCGTTAACCTTTTTATAATTTTAAGTATTTTTGGTCTTGATAGGTTCACCAAAGTCTATGTGATTTCTGAAAATGAAAAAAATTTGTCGTCTGAATTATTTGTATCAAAATTTCTGAATATCAATTTAATTTATAATGAAGGAATAGCATTTGGCTTATTATCATTTGATCAAAGTCATATATACAACATTTTAACAATTTTAATTGCAGCTGTAATTTTAATCATTTTTTTTATGACTTTGAAAAGTGATGGTCTTAAAAAATATTCTCTTTTAATGATATTTGGCGGAGCCTTAGGTAATTTATATGATCGAATTTTTTTTAAGGCTGTGCCAGACTTTATTGATTTTCATATTGGAAATTTTCATTGGTTTATTTTTAATGTA
>JBNAKH010000109.1:0-2390 GCA_052047495.1 Candidatus Pelagibacter sp. | reverse complement strand
TGTGGAATAATTATGGGAGAGTTTTTGCAGAATATCTTTATATGAAAAATTTTAGAAATGGAAATCTTAGTAAAAATATCTCTATAGAGGGCAAAGAAATACTTTTAAATATAAGAGATCAAAATCAAAAAGTGGTATTTATATCAGGGCATTTTAGTAACTTCGAGCTCATGGCAATGCAGATAGACAAAATAGGTATTAAAATTGGAGCAATCTATAGACCACTAAACAATATTTTTTTAAATAAATTTATGGAACGGATAAGAAAGAAATATATCTGCAACAATCAAATTAAAAAAGGAATCGGTGGATTAAAAGAATTAATAAAACTTAATAACCAAGGTTTTTCAACAGCACTTATGATAGATCAGAGAGTTTCTCAGGGTATTAAATCAAATTTTTTTAATGAGAAAGCGTTTACTACTACAATTCCAGCACAATTGATAAAAAAATTTAATATGCCTGTTGTACCTATTTTTATAGAAAGATACGAGGGTATTAAATTTAAAATGAAAGTTCATAAACCAATTCTCTTCTCAAACGAAGATACTATTGAAAATATTACAAACGAATTAAATAAGACTCTTGAGAAAATGATACTTGCTAATCCTAGTAACTGGATATGGTCTCATAATCGTTGGAAATAACGCTATTTATTGTCTAATTCCTCTTTTTTTTTAGAAGCCTCAACATATGAATAATAAGGTTCTTGAAGTTCCACGTTCCAGTAATTCAAATTTTCAAGACTGATTGCTTTACCTGAAACCGCACAAATTACATGATCGCCTTTTTCAATTACTTCAAAATTATTTGGTAAATATTTTACTTTTGCTAATTTTTTATTCATTTATAGTTTATATGTTTATACATGATTGTAGGGATTATAGGAAGTGGGGGAAGAGAGCATGCTATTTGTCATGCATTAAATAAGTCAAAAAAAATTGATAAGATTTATTGTTTTCCTGGTAACGCTGGGACCGATGCAATAGCTGAGAACATTAACTTAGACATTAATAAATTTGAGGAGATTAAAAATTTCATTCTCTCAAAAAAAATAGAATTGGTAGTAATCGGACCAGAAAAACCTTTGGTTGATGGACTAACAGATTACTTGGAAAGTTTTGATATTAAGGTCTTTGGACCTAGTAAAATCGCTTCACAATTAGAGGGGTCTAAAATATTTACAAAAAACATCTGTAAAAAATATGATATTCCAACTGCTAATTTCGGTGTATTTAATGATATTAATCAAGCTAAAAATTTTTTAGATAAATCAAATTTTCCAATAGTCATTAAAGCAGACAATTTGGCTGCAGGGAAAGGTGTTTATATTTGTCAAAATAAAGAAGAGTCTTATCAAGCAGTTAAGGAAATATTTGATGGAAAGTTTGGTGCTGCTAAAAATGTTCTTATTGAAGAATTTTTAGAGGGTGAAGAAATGAGCTTTTTCATTTTAAGTGATGGTATTACTTACAAAAATTTTGGTACGGCTCAAGATCATAAAAGAGTTCAGGAAGGTGATAAAGGAAAAAATACTGGTGGTATGGGTGCTTATTCACCATCAAGATTAATAAATGAAGAGCTCGAAAAAAAGATTTTGAATAATATAATTAATCCAACCTTAAGAGCACTTAAAGATTTAAAATCATCATATAAAGGCTTTTTATATGCAGGGCTTATGATAAAAAATAATGAACCTTATTTAATTGAGTATAATGTTAGAATGGGTGATCCAGAGTGTCAAACTATTCTTCCTAAGCTAAATACAGATTTCGGTGAAATTATTTACTCATGCTGTAATGGAAGATTAAATGAAAGCAAAATTAATTGGAATGATAAAAAAAGTATATGTGTTGTATTGTGCTCAAAAGGTTACCCTGAAACCTACCAAAAAAATGTTGAAATCAAAAATATCAATAAAATTGAATTAAACACTAATGATCACTTATTTCATGCTGGCACTATTAAAAGAGGCGATGTTATTTTAGCGGTGGGTGGACGGGTTTTAAATTTTGTTTCTTTATCAGATAGTTTTGAGGAATCAAGAAATAGGACTCATCAACTTCTCAACAATTTAGATTGGTCAGATGGTTTTTTTAGAAAAGATATTGGTTATAAAGTCATAAAAAAATGAGAATAATTGGTGGAAAATTTAAAGGAAAAAAAATTTTAAAACCAAAAGACAAAGAAACAAGACCTTTAAAAGATTTAGCAAAAGAATCTATTTTTAATATTATTAATCACTCAAATAAATTTAAGATCAATATTGAAAATTCTATAGTTTTAGATCTATTTGCAGGTGTTGGCTCATTTGGATTAGAATGTCTCTCAAGAGGAGCTAAACATGTTACTTTTGTGGAAAAGTATAATGGTGTTTTACCAATTTTAAA
>JBNAKH010000108.1:0-1005 GCA_052047495.1 Candidatus Pelagibacter sp. | reverse complement strand
TTGTTTCTGGTCATAATAAAAATGAGGTTTTGTTGATTGGTAAAAGTAACAAAAAACAAGGTTTTTTTGAGAGATTCTTTAATTTTTTTAATTAACTAGTAGTTTATCGTAATATTTGTTGTTTTCAGTTTTTTTTCTTAACAAATTAAAAGCTTCTTTGTGTCATTGTTAAATCAAAAAACTTTAAAAAAAATAGCAACTTTTAGAGGGGTTGGACTTCATAATGGTAAATTAGCTAAGGTATTAGTAAAACCCTCTAAACCAAATACAGGAATTGTTTTTAAAAGAGTTGATTTACAATTAAACAATCATGTTTACCCAAGTTTTACTAACGTAACTAATACATTATTAAATACAACCATATCTAATGAGCACGGAGTAAAGGTATCAACTATTGAACATTTAATGGGTGCTTTATTTGGATTAGGGATTGATAATGCACTAATAGAAATAGACAACGAAGAGGTACCAATTTTAGATGGTTCAGCAAAAGAATTTATAGAAGTTTTAAAAAGTTGTGGATTAGAAAAAAGTGAAGTACCCATCAAGATAATCAAGATACAAAAAAAAATTTCATATCAAAATGGAGAGAAATTTATTTCCATTGAGCCTTCTAAGTTAAGTTTGGATATTAATTTTAAATTGAAATTTGAGGATTGTTTGATTGGAAATCAAGAAAATAAAGTAAACGTGTACGAAGACAATCTAGAAGATATTTTTAATTCAAGAACATTTTGTTTATTCGATGATGTAGAAAAAATTAAAGAAAAAGGACTCGCAAAAGGTGGGAGTTTAGATAATGCAATCGTTGTTAAAGGTAATGAAATCCTAAATTCTGAAAAGCTTAGAAATCCTAAAGAATTTGTAAATCACAAAATACTTGATTGTATAGGGGATCTATACACAAGCGGTTATAGAATAATTGGAAATGTAAACTGTTCGCAAGGTGGTCATTTCCTAACAAACCAATTATTAAAAAAAGTGTTTGAAAATAAAGAAAACTTT
>JBNAKH010000107.1:0-5439 GCA_052047495.1 Candidatus Pelagibacter sp. | reverse complement strand
TAATTTTAGGCAAGAAGCTTAAGATTAATAATAAAGTTATTTCAGATCCTGCCAAAAAGGTTTTAAAAGACGATATTATAGAATTGATAATTCCAGAGCCTAAAAAACCTTCTCTTAAACCATTTAAATTCAAATTAGATATTGTTTATGAGGACAAAGATATAATAGTACTAAATAAACCAGCAGGTATCGTAATGCATCCAGGTGCTGGGAATTTTGACAATACAATTGTTAATGCATTAGTGGATTACGATAAAGACTCTCTTTCGAATATTGGTGATGAACTTAGACCAGGAATAGTACATAGGATAGACAAAAATACATCAGGTTTAGTAGTCATAGCCAAAAATAATCTATCGCATGAAAACTTATCTAATCAGTTTAATAAACACTCTATAACAAGAGTTTATCAATTATTAATATGGGGAAAAGTTAAACCTTCTAGGGGAAAAATTGAAACTTTAATAACACGAAGTTCAAAGAATAGACAAATGATGGAAGTTAGTCGGACTAAAGGAAAAAAAGCGATTACCAATTATAGAACTATTGAAATTTTTGAAAATAAACACACACCAACTTTAAGTTTAGTAGAATGCAAACTTGAAACGGGTAGAACCCATCAAATTAGAGTTCACATGAATTTTTTAGGAAATAGTATTGTTGGTGATGTTAAATATAAAAAAAAGTTTAAGAAAATTAAAAACATTAATCCATTGATAGAGCAAAATTTAAATAGTCTTAATAGACAATTTCTTCATGCTAAGACTCTAGGCTTCATGCACCCCACGAAAAGCAAAGAAATGACTTTCAACTCAAATTTACCTTTAGAACTTGAGAATATTTTAAAAATACTGAGAAATACTAATAAATAAATCATTGAAAAATATAAATAATTAATTAGATAAACTCATTATGAATGCTGCAATAAATAATAACTTGCCCACTTTAAGTAATGAAGGTGGTCTATCTGCATATTTGGAACAGATTAAAAAATTCCCTATGCTTGATGCAGAAGAAGAATATATGTTGGCAAAAAATTGGAAAACAACTGGTAATATCAAAGCAGCAGAAAAATTAGTGACGAGTCATTTGAGATTGGTTGCAAAGATTGCAATGGGATATAAAGGATATGGATTACCAGTAAATGAAATGATCTCTGAGGGGAATATTGGTTTAATGCAAGCGGTAAAAAAATTTGAACCTGAAAAAGGTTTTAGATTAGCCACCTACGCGATGTGGTGGATAAAAGCTTCAATACAAGAATATATTTTAAGATCGTGGAGTTTAGTCAAGATTGGTACAACAACTGCACAAAAAAAATTATTTTTTAATCTTAAGAAATTAAAAAACCAAATAGCCCCCCAAACAGAAGGTGATTTAAAAAATGAACATGTTGATGAAATAGCTAACAAGCTTGATGTTAGTAAAGATGAGGTCATTTCAATGAATCGAAGATTATCGGGAAAAGAATTCTCACTTAATGCACAAGTTGGTGAAGATGGCGATGAGTGGCAAGACTGGTTGGTTGATAAAGAATTAGATCATGACTTAAAATTTGCTCATCAAGAGGAAATGGAACAAAGAAAAGACTTGTTAAAAAACTCAATTCAAGTCCTAAATGAAAGAGAAAGAGAAATTTTATATTCTAGAAGATTAAATGACAATCCAACTACATTGGAAGACCTAAGTAAAAAATATAAAATCAGTAGGGAAAGAGTAAGGCAAATTGAAAATAAAGCTTTTGAAAAATTACAAAAGCATATGCTTTTACTCGCAAAGTCAAAAAACTTATTACCTGTAAATTAAATCTCAAAAGGATTTTCGATTAATATAGTATCATCACGTTCTGGGCTGGTTGAAATACTTGATATTTTTGTCTCAATAAAATTCTCAACTTCTTTAATATAATTTTTGGCATTTTCTGGAAGATCATCTATATTCTTAATACCACTTGTTGATTTTTTCCAGCCATCAAAAGTTTTATAAATAGGTTTTATTTTAAGCTGATCCTCTACTGCTGCTGGTAAATAATTAATTTTTTTTCCATCTAGTTCATATTCAACGCACATCTTTATTTCATCTAATTCATCTAAAACATCTAGCTTTGTAAGTGCTATACCATCAATGCCTGAGACTTTAATAGTTTGTCTTACTAAAACACCATCAAACCAACCACATCTTCTTTTTCGACTTGTAACTGTTCCAAATTCTTTTCCTCTTGTTCCTAAAAGTTCGCCGATATCATCTTTTAATTCTGTCGGAAACGGACCTTCTCCAACCCTAGTCGTATATGCTTTAGTGATTCCTAACACATAATTAATTGTGTTTAGTCCACACCCTGTACCAGTAGCGGCACTTGATGCTACAGTATTTGAGGATGTAACAAATGGATATGTACCATGATCAACATCTAGTAATATGCCTTGAGCTCCCTCAAATAATATTCTTTTTTTTTGTTTTTTGAATTCGTCAAGTTTCAACCAAACTGGTTTTGAGTATTTCAAGATTTTAGGAGCAATTTTTAATAAATCTTTTTTTAATTGATCTTTCTCATAGATTTTTTTACCTAAACCTTTTCTAATTGCATTATGATGTAAAAGAACAGACTCTAACCTTTGATCTAGATTTTTTTCAGATCTCAAGTCCATTACTCTTATTGATCTTCTACCAACTTTATCTTCATATGCTGGCCCGATACCTCTTCTGGTTGTTCCAATTTTTCCTTTACCCGCACTATCTTCTCGGATTTCATCCATTTCCCTATGAAAAGGTAAAATTAAATTTGCAGACTCTGAAATTATAAAATTATCGGTGTTGACCTTAACTCCTTTTGATTTAATTTCCTCAATTTCATCTAATAATGCCCAGGGGTCAACGACAACTCCATTTCCAATTATTGATATTTTATTTTTTCTTACAATTCCGGATGGAAGTAGTCGAAGTTTATAAGTTACACCATTTATTACAAGAGTATGGCCCGCGTTGTGACCACCTTGAAATCTAACTACAACATCAGCTTGTTCAGATAACCAATCAACTATCTTGCCTTTTCCCTCATCTCCCCATTGAGAACCAACAACAACAATATTTTTCATTAATTAAATTTTTTTTTTATTTTCATTGAATTAGCATGATTTATGGGACCATGTCCTTTTCCATAATTTGGATTTGTCAGTATCGCAGAATTTACATATTTAATTCCCAACTCACAAGCGCTCTTAATACTTTTTCCACATGAAAGAAAAGTTGCTATCGCACTAGATAACGTACATCCTGTACCATGAGTATTTTTTGTTCTATGCCTAAAACTTGTAAAGACTTTAAAATCAGATTTGCTTAGATATAAATCTATTACTTTTTTTGATTTTAAATGGCCACCCTTCAATAATACATTTTTAGCTCCTAAATCTATCAATTTATTTGCTGCAAAAATCATATCCTCTTTGTTTTTAATACTAGTCTCTGCTAAAATTTCTGCTTCTGGAATGTTTGGTGTGATCAAAAGAACATTTTTCAATAGCTTTTTTTTTAAAGTTTGTATTGCTTTTCCATCAATTAATTTAGCACCACCCTTTGCAACCATTACAGGGTCTAAAACAATTTTTTTAACTTTTAATATCTTCAAAGCGTGAGCTACTTTTTCGACAACTTCAGTAGAGTGAAGCATACCTATTTTAATAGCATCAGGTCTTATATCTCTTGATGAATAAATAATTTGATTTTTTACTTCATTAGTTGGTATTGAAATAACAGATTTAACACCCATTGTATTTTGAACAGTCACTGCTGTAATAGCGGTCATTGCATAAGAGCCAAGACTAGTGACAGTTTTAATATCTGCCTGTATACCAGCCCCACCAGATGAGTCTGATCCAGCAATTATCAAAATTTTAGACTTTAATCTCAACTTATTTAAATTCTTTTGAAATCATTTTTATACATTTTTTAAGCAAAATTTTATTTTCACTCTCACCCATTATTCTTATCTTTGGTTCAGTGCCTGATTTTCTTACAAGAATTCGACCTTGATTTTTAATTAATTTTTTTGCAATTTTTATAGATCTTTTAACAGAGTGATTTTTAAGTATTTTATCATCTTTTATTTTTATATTTTCTAAAATTTGTGGAATTTTTTTAAAGACATTAAAAAAATCACTGGCTTTAGTTTTTCTATTCATTGATTTGATAATCTCTAAAGCGACAAGCACACCATCGCCAGTTGTTGCAAATTTTCCTAAAATAATATGACCCGATTGTTCTCCTCCTAAATTGAATTTTTTCTTTTGCATCAATTCCTTAACATATCTGTCCCCAACATTAGCTCTTAAAAAATTAATACCTTTTTCTTTTAAAAATTTTTCTAAACCATAGTTTGACATTAAGGTCCCAACAACGCCTCCTTTGAGAATTTTTCTCTTTTTCCATTGTAAAGCTAATGCAGCTATAATTTGATCACCATCAATTATAGATCCTTTTTCATCACACATTATTATTCTGTCAGCATCTCCATCTAAAGATATACCCAAATCTGCTTTGAATTTTTTAACATTTCTTTGTAGTTTTTCTGGAAAAGTTGAACCACAATTTTTATTAATATTAAACCCGTTTGGTTTATTTCCTATAACTTTTAACTTTGCTCCAAGTGATCTGATTAATTTTGGCGCAGATTTATATCCAGCTCCATTCGCACAATCTAGAACTACTTTAAAATTATTTAATTTAAAGTTTTTTGATAACTTTTTTTTACAAATTTTAATATATTCATCGGTTCCAGTCTCTAGCCTTTTAACCCTTCCTAATTTTTTTGGATTTGATAAGTGTTTTTGTACTTTGCTATCTATTAAATTTTCAATTTTTTTTTGGATTTTATCAGATAGTTTTAATCCATCAGGACCGAATAACTTTAAACCATTATCATAAAATAAATTGTGTGAAGCAGTGATCATAATACCAAGATTTGCGTTCATTGATTTTGTCAACATTGCAAGGCCATTAGTCGGCAATGGACCCAGTGTATAAACGTGCATTCCTGCAGAAGCTAAACCAGAAACTAGTGCAGGCTCTAATGCGTATCCTGAAAGTCTAGTATCTTTAGCAATAATTGCTGTTTGTTTTCTTTTTTTTAAATTTGTGAAATATTTTCCTGCTGCTAGTCCAAACTTAAAGAACATATCTCCATTAATGTTCCCACTATTTACCTGCCCTCTAATTCCATCAGTGCCAAAATACTTCATTATTTATCTATAAGTGCTTTGAAAACTTTTATAGCTTGATTAACTTCGTTGACATCATGAACTCTCAACATTTGTACACCCTGTAACATTGCAAAAATACTGCTACTTATTGTTCCCCCAATTCTTAAAGAGCTATCATTATTTCCAGATAAATCTTTTATAAATCTTTTTCTGGAAATACCAAGTAATATAGGCAAACCAAAAG
>JBNAKH010000106.1:0-18398 GCA_052047495.1 Candidatus Pelagibacter sp. | reverse complement strand
AATAAATTCATGAACTGGATCTTTGGCTCCTTTAAGAGCAAAATCAATTATATAAAATTTAGCTAATGCATATTTTAAACTAATTTTTGAAGCAGTCACAATTCTTATAATTTTTTCTAGACTTTTGAAATCATAACCATAAAGAAAGTATGGAAGTGCAGCACAAAAGCCATCAGACTCATTAACTTTTACACCACCCGAAATTTTCTTATTTAATTTAATATTTTTTACAGTTTCTATAATATTTTGGTGTATCCATGGTCCTTTGATCATACCACGCCAATCTTTTACTTTTTTATATTTTGATCTGAGATTTAAATTTTTCCAATATTTGCTTCCAGGACCGAAATTCTTCAGAATATTTTTTTTAAATTCATTCTCTATATTACCATAATTTTCTAGAAGTGTTTGAAACATAACTTGTCCAATTTCATTATAACCTGATACTTTCCCAGTTTTTATATTGTAGAAAGGACTTTTATTTTTTTTTAAAAAAGTAAAGTCTTTTTTACCTTTAATATAGGAATTAAGTTTTTTTTGATTGTATACCCAGTGTAATGGTCTTGCAGCTGCATCAGCAACTGTTGCTCCTAAAAATACATGAAGGTTATTTTTCACTTTAATGTGATAAAAACTTTTCAGCCTCTAGTGCTGCCATACAACCCATGCCAGCAGCAGTCACTGCCTGTCTGAATGTTTTATCTTTTACATCTCCAGCCGCATAAACGCCTGGTACATTAGTCTCCGTTGAGTCTGGTTTAGTTATCAAATAACCTTCTTTGTCCATGCTTAGCTGATTTTTAAATAATTGCGTAGCTGGATCATGTCCAATTGCGATGAAGACACCATCTAATTTAATTTCGTCAATTTTGTTTGTTTTAACATTCTTGATTTTAATTCCTTTAACATTTTTTGGATCTTTATCACCAATAACGTCTTCAACAACACTATCCCAAATAATTTCAATTTTTTTATTCTCCATAAGTTTTTTTTGAAGCATTTTTTCAGCTCTTAAATTATCTCTTCTGTGAATTAATTTTACTTTTGATGCAAATTTCGTAAGAAACATCGCTTCCTCAACAGCTGCATTACCTCCTCCAACGACAGCTACTTCTTTGTCTTTAAAGAAAAAACCATCACATGTTGCGCATGCGGATACTCCAAAACCTCTAAACTCTTGCTCTGATTTTAAATTTAACCATCTTGCTTGTGCACCTGTTGAAATTATAATGCTATCAGCAGTGTATTTTTGACCAGTGTCCCCAATTGCTTCAAATGGTGTTTTTTTTAAATCGACAGAACTTATATGATCTTCAATCATTTCTGTTCCAACTGCTTTTGCTTGCTCTTTCATTTGATCCATAAGCCAAGGACCCTGAATAACATCAGCAAACCCTGGAAAATTTTCAACATCTGTTGTTGTAGTTAATTGTCCACCTGGCTCTGAACCATAAACTAAAATTGGATTTAACATTGCTCTAGCCGCGTAAACAGCTGCTGTATATCCAGCTGGACCAGACCCAATTATTAACACTTTTGTGTGTTTAGTTGGATTTTGACTCATATGAAAGCTATATAGTGATTAATGACTAAATTAAAAGGTTTATTATTGACAGAGGGCATGCATGGTATGATTAGCCAAGTTGAAGGACTTGCCAAAGCTTTAGGTTTAGATTTTATACACGAGAAAATTGAACTAAATAATTTTTGGAAAATGATCCCCCCAAAAATCACGCCAATTAAAAGGTTTGTTTTTAAAAATGATATTTTAGAAAAATTTAATGTTGTGATCTCTTGTGGCAGAAAAAGTGTAATTCCTTCAATTTTTTTAAAAAAAAAGTTTGGAAATAAAATCATGAATATTCATATCCAAGATCCAAAGGTATCTTTAAATAATTTCGATTTTGTAATTGCTCCAGAACATGATGATTTAAAGGGTGAAAACGTATTATTAACCAAAGGGGCAATCCACTATCTACGAGAAAGTGAATTAGATGAAAATTTGAATTATTTAAAACCAAAAATTCAAAAAGAAAAAGTAGTTGTACTTGTTGTTGGTGGTCCAAATAAATATTATGATTTTAGGGATAATTTAATTGAAGAAATTTTCCATAAAATCAAAAAAAATTTTCTTGATAATGGCTACCAATTAATTTTTATTCCTTCGATGAGAACCCCTAAAAGAATTATTGATAAAGCTAAAGATTTTTATAATGGGGATCAAATTATCATTTCAGATGTTGATAAAAAAGCTTATTTATCATCACTTAAATTAGCAGACCATATAGTGGTAACTTGTGATTCCACGTCCATGATATCTGAAGCTGCAATAACAGGTAAACCTATATATGTAGCTGATATGCCGGCTATTAAGAACAATTGTCGCTTTAAAAAATTTTTTGAGTTATTCAAATCTTTAGATATTATTAGAAATCTAGATTCTTCTGTTGAGAGTTGGGATTATAAAAAACTTAATGAAACTGATAGAATAGCAGGTTATATAGAAAAAAAATTTCAAAATTATGACTTTTCTTAATTCAATTTTAAATAACTCAAAAAAATATGAATCTCCTTTTAATCATTGGGAATATAATAATGCTTTAAGCGATGAAGCAATTAAAGAAATTGAAAATGCAGACATCCCTGACATCAGTAAATATAATCTTAATTATGATGGAACAAGAGCTATTGATGGTGGTGCGGCAGAATTTAGAGAAGGAATAGCATCTGGAGGAAAAGCAATTAAGTTTAGATGTTTTGTCACAAAAGAAAATGCTTCACAATTTCCAAATTTAGTAAAATTTATTACTGAGCTTCAGTCAAAGGAAACTTGTAATGCAATTTCAAAAATGATTGATAAAGATTTATCTAATTCATATGTTAGAGTTGAAATTATATGTGATCGTGAAGGTTTTTGGCTTAAGCCGCATTGCGATATTAAAGAAAAATTAATGTCAGGATTAATTTTTATTAATAATGCAAAAGAGTCGGAGGATCTAGGCACTGATTTTTATAATGAAAAATTAGAAAAGGTTAAAACAGTTCCTTATAAACATAATTATGGATATTTATTTACTAGCGGACCTAATACTTGGCATGGTATGGAAAAGAAGAAGATTATTAAAGAGAGAAGATGTATACAGGTAAATTATGTCACTTTCCCCACGGATTGGAAAGTTGAGTAACTAATTTAATAAACTCGAATATAAACCAATAAAACTAAATACGCCCAATACTAAACAGATCCCTGTTACTGCTTTCAACTGGTCACCATCTTCATGAATATTTGTTTCGTCATAAAGTTTCCAATAGGCACATTTATCTAGATTACTGGTCTTTGATGTTAAAATTTTTTTTTTAATAGGAAGTTTTAATAGTTGAGCACTAAAAATTTCACTTTTTTTAGATGCGTCTTCGATAATATATTGACGAACTTCCGAACTCATATGAATAAATTTTAAAAAATAAATTTGATGAATACAACCTAACGATTATTCATTTTGGGCAATTATAACTTAGAAAAAAAAAAATATACAACTTTTAATTGTAATATTATTTTAGTTCTTGCAGTGCAATGACATCAAGTTTTTTTGTTTTAAGAGATTTTATTGCCTCCAAACATGCTTGAGCAGTCGACATATTTGTACAATAGGGAACTTTATTTTTTAAAGTTGCTCTTCTTAGTGCAATAGCATCGTTTATTCGATGCTCACTATTACCTCCACCAGTATTGATTACAAGTGCTATTCTTTTTGAATCTAAAACATCTACAATGTGAGGTGTTCCACTGCTGACTTTATTTATAATTTTACATTTCATTCCATGTTTTCGAATGTACTCTGCAGTGCCTTTTGTTGCGCTTAGCTTAAAATTTAATTTAGTTAAATCTTTAGCAAGACCTATCCCCTCATCTTTATGAGAGTTTTTCAAAGATATAAATGCTAAACCGTTTTTTGGAAGTGAATTCGCAGCAGCAATTTGACTTTTTGCAAATGCCATGCCAAAATTTTTATCAAACCCCATTACCTCACCAGTTGATTTCATTTCTGGACCAAGAAGTAAGTCGCTATTTGGAAATTTATTAAAAGGAAACACTGCTTCTTTGACCGCATACATTCCTTTTGATTTTTCCTTTAAATTAAATTTTAATAACTTCTCTCCAGCCATTACTCTTGATGCAATTTTTGCTAATGGCAAACCCTTTGCTTTAGATACAAATGGCACAGTTCTACTAGCTCGAGGATTTACTTCAATCACATAAATTTCATCTTTTTTTATTGCGAATTGGATATTCATGAAACCTTTCACCTTCAAGGCTAATGCAAGTTTTTTTGTTTGATTTTCAATTTCCTTTACCAAAAATGGCTTGATAGATATTGGAGGCAAACTACAAGCAGAGTCCCCAGAATGAATACCAGCTTCTTCAATGTGCTGCATAATACCAGCTACATATACCTCTTTACCATCAGATATTGCATCAACATCCACTTCCATTGCATGATCAATAAATTTGTCAATTAAAATTGGATTTTTTTCTGCAGCTTTAAAGGCTTCTTCAATAAAATTTCTTAATTGACCTTTTTCATAAACTATTTCCATTGCTCTTCCACCCAAAACATATGAAGGTCTTACCATTAAAGGTAATCCAATTTTATCAGCAATCTTGATCGCTTCTTTATAAGTTTTAGCAATTCCACTTTCTGCTTGTTTTAATTTTAATTTATTCAATAAATTTCTAAATCTATCTCTATCCTCTGCTAAATCTATAGAGCTGTATTGAGTTCCTAAAATAGGTAAGTTGTTTTGATATAAAAATTTAGCAAGTTTGATTGGAGTTTGTCCTCCAAACTGGGCAATTATACCAATTAAGTTTCCATTCATTTGCTCTTTTTTGATGATATTAAAAACGAATTCTTCTTTTAAAGGTTCAAAATAAAGTCGATCACTAGTATCGTAATCGGTAGAGACTGTCTCAGGATTACAATTTACCATGATTGTTTCAAAACCAGCGTCCTTTAGAGAAAAGCTTGCTTGACAACAACAATAATCAAATTCTATTCCTTGACCAATTCTATTCGGCCCTCCTCCTAGAATAATTATCTTTTTTTTACTAGTAGGCTCTGCTTCACACTCTGAAACTATTGAAAAGTTTCTTTGATAAGTTGAGTACATGTATGGAGTAAAAGATTTAAATTCAGCAGCACAAGTATCAACTTTTTTATAAACAGGTAATATTTTTAGTGCTATCCTTTTTTTTCTAACAACGTCTTCAGAAAGATTTGTTAATTCTGATAATTTTTTGTCTGAGAATCCTATAGATTTAATCCTATTAAATTCTGTAAAATTTTTTGGTAATCCTATTTTTTTTAAATTTATTTCACAATCGACAATTTCTTTAATTTGGCCTAGAAACCATGGGTCAATTTTAGATAATTTAAAAATCCTATCTAAACTAATTTTTTTTCTTATCCCCTCAGCAACTAGTAAAATTTTGTTTGGAATATTTTCTTTTAGTTTTTTTTCAATTTGTTGTTTTGATAAATAAAATATTCTATCAAGACCTGAAAAACCAGTTTCTAGGGATATCAAAGCTTTTTGAAGAGACTCTTTAAAATTTCTACCTATTGCCATAGCCTCACCAACAGATTTCATTGAAGTACCAAGAGTTGCAGGGGAGGTTGAAAATTTTTCAAAAGTAAATCTTGGTATTTTGGTTACTACATAATCGATACTTGGTTCAAATGATGCTGGAGTAACTTTGGTAATTTCATTTTTGAGTTCATCTAAAGTATATCCGACAGCTAATTTCGCTGCTACTTTTGCAATTGGAAATCCAGTTGCTTTAGACGCTAAAGCTGACGATCTTGATACACGTGGGTTCATCTCAATTATAACCATTCGACCATTTTTAGGATTAATTGCGAATTGAACATTGGATCCACCTGTTTCAACTCCAATCTTTCTTAAACATGCGATAGATGCATTTCTCATAACCTGGTATTCTTTATCAGTGAGAGTAAGTGCTGGCGCAACTGTTACTGAGTCACCTGTGTGTATTCCCATTGGATCAATATTTTCAATGGAACAAATAATGATACAGTTATCTTTCTTATCTCTAACGACTTCCATCTCGAATTCTTTCCATCCCTCTAAGCATTCTTCAACCAAAACTTGGCTAACAGGTGACTCATGTAGTCCATTTTTTACAATTTGAAAATATTCCTTCTTTGTTTTTGCTATTCCTCCACCAAGCCCACCAAGTGTGAAAGCAGGTCTTATGATTGCGGGCAAACCAATTTTTTTTAGAACTCTGGTAGCTTGATTATTGTTACTTAGAATTTCAGATTTAGGTAAATCTAAACCAATTTCTATCATATTTTTTCTAAACTTTTTTCTATCTTCAGCGTTTGAAATTGCCTTTGAATTTGCTCCAATAAGTTCAATTTTATATTTTTTCAAAATCCCCCTTTTTTTAGCATCCATAGCAAGATTAAGTGCAGTTTGGCCCCCCATTGTAGGAAGAATTGCATCAGGTCTTTCTTTTTTAAGAATTTTTTCTAAAACATCTAAAGTTATTGGTTCAACATAAGTTTTGTCTGCAACATCTGGATCTGTCATTATGGTAGCAGGATTTGAATTTATCAAAATTACTTTATAACCTTCATCCCTTAGAGCTTTGCAAGCTTGTGTTCCTGAATAATCAAATTCACATGCTTGTCCGATGATGATTGGGCCAGCTCCAACAACTAATATTTTTTTAATGTCTTTTCTTTTTGGCATTTCTTTTTATGTTATGAATAAATTCTTGAAATAAATAAACACTATCTTGCGGCCCAGGATTTGACTCTGGATGATACTGAACAGAAAATACTGGTTTATTTTTTAATCTTATGCCTTCAATACTACCATCGAATAAAGACTTATGAGTAACCTCAATATTTTTTGGCAATGTTTCTTTGACTACTTCAAAACCATGATTTTGACTAGTGATTTCAACATTATCATAGATTAAATTTTTTACTGGATGATTTGCTCCTCTATGACCTAATTTCATTTTTTTTGTTTTACCCCCAAGAGCCAGTGCAAGAATTTGATGACCTAAACAAATACCAAATATTGGTAAATTTTTTTTAATAAGGTCTTTGATAATATTGATTGCATATTTGCCAGTTGCCGCTGGATCTCCAGGCCCATTAGATAAAAAAATTCCATTTGGCTTAAGATTCAATATTTTTTCTGCAGAAGTCCTACACGGAACAACAGTAACTTTACAATTAAAGTTCGAAAAATATCTTAAAATATTTTTTTTTATTCCATAGTCAATTGCAACAACGTGCAAAGACTTTTTTTTATTTTTCTCAAAACCAGTTTCTTTTTTCCAAGTTTTAAGCCCTTTCCAAATATAATTCTTTCTGGTGGATACGACCTCGGCAAGATCTAAATTTTTTAAACCACTCCATTTTATTGTTGTATTTGTGAGTTTGTTAATACTGAATTTTCTTTTACTTGAATAACAAATGGTACCTTTAGGAGCTCCTTTATCTCTAATGAAATTTGTAAGGTTTCTAGTATCTAATCCAGTGATACCAATAATTTTGTTTTTTTTAAGCCAATAATCTAAATGTAAAAATGATCTATAATTTGAGGGATTAGTTATTTCAGAATTAAAAATTACTCCTCTGGTCCAGATTTTATCTGACTCATGATCCTCATGATTTGTTCCAACATTTCCAATGTGAGGAAAAGTAAAATTAATAATTTGACCTGCATAAGAAGGGTCAGATATGATCTCTTGATAGCCAGTTAATGAAGTATTAAAACACACCTCTCCTGTTGCAACGCCTTCATAACCAATTCCAATACCTTTAAAAACTTTCTTATTTTCAAGAACTAAAATACCTGTATGAGTTTGAGAAATTTTTGAGCTATTATTTTTTGCTTTTTTGATCAATTACAACTCATGAGTTAAAGGTTAATACAATAAAAGGTTTATTATCGCAACAGAGATGTATTATAAAATTGTAAAAAAAGAATTTTTCTTTTGAAGAATTTTGTCTTTAAAGTAGATTAAAAATTATGTCCTTAAAACAGACCATAGAAACTGAATATAAAAAGTCGCTTAAATCAAAAGATAAAACCAAGATCTCAACTTACAGGTTAATTCTATCCTCCATCAAGGATTTGGATATCTTAAATAGATCTGGTCCAAATAAAAAAGAGACTGATGATGAAGATATTAAAAAATTATTTAAGAAGATGATGAAACAAAGAGCCGAATCAATTGAAATTTATAAAAAAAATAATCGGTCTGATCTTTTGGAAGTTGAGCAAAATGAATATGATGTTTTATCAAGTTTTTTACCAAAACAATTAAATGAGGAAGATACAAAAAAAATATGTGAAGAGACAATATCCAAAGTGGGTGCTAATTCAGTAAAAGATATGGGCAAAGTTATGGGAGAATTAAAAAAACAACATGCTGATAAGATTGATTTCTCCAAAGCAGGAGCGCTGATTAAACAAATACTTAATAAGTAGTTATGAAATATCCAAAAGAATATTTAGAGGAAATTAAAACAAGATTAAAAGTGTCAACAGTAGTTTCAAAATACGTCAGTTTAAAAAAAAGAGGTAAAGAATACGTTGGACTTTCACCATTTAAAAATGAGAAAACTCCATCCTTCACTGTTAATGATGAAAAAGAATTTTATCATTGTTTTGCAACATCCGAACATGGAAATATTTTTGATTTTGTAATGAAAACTCAAAATTTTAAATTTGGTGAGGCTGTAAAGCATTTGGCAAATTTAGCTGGTATGCAACCCTACATTTTCTCAAAACAAGATGAAGAAAGAGAAAAAAAGTGGAAAATATACTCATCTATTTTCTTGGAATATGTAGACTTTTATCACAAGCAACTTTTGAAAAATGAAAAATATTCTAAAGCAAGAGATTATCTTAAAAATAGATCACTTGACAAAGATCAAGTTAAAAAATTTAAGATCGGTTTTGTAGAAAAAAATCCAAATTTATTTGAAGAATTAAAAAAAAATTATCAAATTGATGATTTGCTAGAAACAGGATTATTTTATTTAGATGAAAAGAAAAATATTTATATTGAAAGATTTAGAGGAAGATTAATTTTTCCAATCAACAATATTTCAGGACAACCAATTGCATTAGGAGGAAGAATAATTGAAAAAAGCGATTTTCTTGCTAAGTATGTAAATTCGCCAGAAACATTATTCTTTAAAAAAGGATCCAACTTATACAGTTTAGATTTAGCTAGAAAATTATCTAACAAGTTTGAAAATATTTTTTTAGTTGAGGGCTATATGGATGTGGTTGGTTTAAGTAAAAATGGAATAGAAAATGTTGTTGCTAATTTAGGTACTTCTCTAACAGATAAACAAATATTTACTCTTAATCAGTTTTTTAATGATATTATTATTTGTTTTGATGGTGATGAGAGTGGTTACAAGGCAGCTTTAAGAGCTGCAGAAAATTCTATAAAAGACATGAAACCTGAAAAGCAAATATCATTTTTATTTTTACCAGATCAAGAAGATCCAGATAGTTTTGTTAACAAAAATGGTAAAGAATATTTTTTTGATTACTCAAAACAAAATAAAATATCAATACATCAATTTATATTTAATCATTACAAAAATAATACGCAAAATAATCCATCTTCTATGGCAATTTTTGAAAAAAAATTAAGATCCATAGCTAATACAATAAAAGATAATTATATCAAAAAATATGTTTTAGAATATTTCATAGAAAAAATTACTGGATTAACTCCATATACAAATCAAAATAAAAAAAACTTTTATGCGAAAAAAACTAGATCTTTAGAGAAGACCAAAAAGCACTTCAACGAAAGGCAATCATTTTTAGGCGTGGAATTAAAAGAATTTTCATTGATTTATCTTGTTCTTGATAATTTTAATTTGATGCGGGATCACATTCATCTGCTTGAAGATATAAAATTATTTTCTGAGGTAAATAAACAAATTTTTGAAAAAATTTTATTTAAACTAAAGTCCGATAATGATTTAACTGTTGATCAACTAGATATTGATACTCAGTTGATTGATAAAATTAAAAAGTTCGCTCCCATTAAACACATTTTACAAAAGAAGTGTAATAAGGATCATGAAATAATTGAATTATTAGAGGACATAACTCGTGATTTAAATAATTATGATTTAGAATTTAGGATACAGGAATTAGAGTCGAAATTTTCAAAAGATTTGAGTGAGACTACATTTAATGAGCTAAAAGAACTAAAAAAAAAGCAAAATATCAATTAATACTGCCAAATTATTAATGGATTTTTTAAAATATGCTATTATATACATCTTTTCAAATATACTGGTGTGGAAAGAATAATTACAAAATCATTTGCACGTTTAATGGGACGTGGAACCCATAGAGGTTTCATTACCTATGAAGAGCTAAGTAAATCTCTAGGAAAAAGAAATCTTTCAGATCAAAATTTGGCTCAAGCTTTTATTTACATCTTAGATGAAAAAATAACTTTAGTTGAAAAAAAATCAGATTTTAAAGTTTTAAGAAAGAAAGAAGGTTCATCAAAAGATGAGGGTAAAACTATTGAAAAAAGTGATGATCCAATTCGAATGTATCTTAGAGAAATGGGTGGTGTTGAACTTTTATCAAGAGAAGGAGAAATTGCAATTGCTAAAAGAATTGAAGCTGGAAAAGATGTAATGTTAATAGCATTATCTCAAAGTCCAATAACTGCTCAACAATTTTTTGAGTGGAATGAAAAATTACAAAAAGATGAAATATTAGTAAGAGAAATAATTGATATTGATACCAATTATATGGAAGACGAGAACACGGGTCCTAGTGCAAAACAAAAAAATTCAGGTGAAGTAGATAGTGATGAAAATTCAAGTGATGACACTGATGAAGACTTTAATCCAACATTAGCTGCCATGGAAACGGAAATTAAACCCAAAGTTCTTAAAACAGTCCATAATCTAACAAAAGATTATAATAAATTAATTAAATATCAAAAAGAAAAACTTTATTGTATATTAAACTCAAAAATATTTTCTCCTGCTAAAGAAAAGAGTTATGAAAAAATTGTTAAAGAAATTTTAGACGATATAAAGTCACTCCAATTATCACCATCTGTTTTGGAGGGATTAGTTCAAAAACATTACGTAGAAAATAAAAAAATAATTTCTTTAGAAGGAAATTTGTTGAGATTAGCTATGGATAATAAAATTCCAAGAAATGAGTTTTTAAAATTTTATATTGGAAACGAAATAAATCCAAATCTAAAGAAGTTCTTAGATACAAATTCGACCTGGAAACAATTCTTCTCAAAAAATAAAGATAAGTTTAAAGACATTAGAGAAAGATTGATTGAATTTAGTAACAAAATAGGAATGTCAGTTACAGATTTCAAAAAACTAGTGAGTCGTGTTCAAAAAGGAGAAAAAGAGTCAAGAATAGCTAAAAAAGAAATGGTTGAAGCAAACCTAAGACTAGTTATTTCAATTGCAAAAAAATACACTAATAGAGGATTACAATTTTTAGATTTGATCCAAGAAGGAAATATTGGATTAATGAAAGCAGTTGATAAGTTTGAATATAGAAGAGGTTATAAATTTTCGACATATGCCACATGGTGGATCAGACAAGCCATAACTAGATCGATTGCCGACCAAGCTAGAACAATAAGAATTCCCGTACATATGATTGAAACAATTAATAAAATTGTTAGAACTCAAAGGCTGATATTAAGTGAGTTTGGAAGAGAAGCTACTCCAGAAGAATTAGCAAAAAAATTAAGAATGCCATTAGACAAAGTGAGAAAAGTTTTAAAAATTTCTAAAGAACCAGTATCATTAGAAAAACCAGTTGGTGATGAGGAAGATAGTAGTTTAGGAGATTTCATTGAAGATACTAAAGCTCTTGCACCTCTTGAACAAGCTATTAAGTCTAATTTAGGAGAGGCAACAACCAAAATATTATCAACTTTAACACCAAGAGAGGAAAGGGTTTTAAGAATGAGATTTGGAGTCGGTATGAATACTGACCACACCCTAGAGGAAGTTGGTTTACAATTTTCTGTTACAAGAGAAAGAATTAGACAAATTGAAGCCAAAGCTCTTAGAAAACTAAAACACCCAAGTAGATCAAAGCAATTAAAAAGTTTCTTAGAAAGTTAGATTGATTTTGGGCCGTTAGCTCAATAGTAGAGTACTGCATTGACATTGCAGGGGTAGTTGGAGCGTAACCAACACGGCCCACCAAAATAAAATTTGTTTATTGATTAAAAGAATAAAACAAAGTAGAAAAGTTAGTACATTGGGCCTGTAGCTCAGTTGGTTAGAGCAGTACACTCATAATGTATTGGTCCCAGGTTCGAGTCCTGGCGGGCCCACCAAGTGCTTATTTATTTTTTTGAAAATTCCTCTAGTGTTTTGAATAATGCATTAATATTATTGTTATTTGAGTTTAAAATTGATGCAAACTCCTCTTTTTGAGTTCTGGCTAAGCTTAGACCCTCAATAATTAGATCCCTAATTAAGGGACTTTCTGGATTTTTAGTATAAACTCTCCAATCAATTTTTACCTCAGGTCTTTCAGAGGTGCCCTTTAATAAACTATTCACTATTGTATAGTTTTCGCTGAGTACCTCTTTCGATAAAACATCTATCTCAGGATTTGTATATTCGGATAACCTACTGGAAAAGCTTTTAAGAAAATATTCCCTGAATAATTTTGAATATTTTTCTTTCTGATCATTATCTAGGTTTTTACGCACTGATCCAAGCGTATAAAATCCAATTCCTTTAATATCCACAGTTTCCTCAGCAATTATTTTTAATTCTTCAATTTTTTCCTCTTTTGATAAATTTTCTGATAATACTTTTGAGGCTCTATTTACTGTTGATTGAACAAATATATCTGCTTCAAGTGAGATAGAGTTAACCAATGTGAAAAAGTAAAAAAAAATTATAAAAATAACTTTTTTGATCTGCATATATTTATTTTATTGACTTATTTCTTCCCAATCACCATCGTCTTGGGTATTAACTATTTTTTTTGAGTTTAAAATCTTTTGTTGTCGATCTTGTAAATAAAGACTTTTAATTGAGGCATAAAAGTCTAATGAATTTTTTTGCACGTTTTCAATTGAATCATAATTTTTAGCTCTAAAGTCTACTCCTGATGCACCTTTAGAATAATAATAATCCGAATTTTTAAAATATTTTGTATCGCTGTTTATAGTTACATTATACCAAGGATCACCACCTAAAAAATTTAGAGTTGAACCAAATGTATCTCTTGCAGTGCTAGGGCCAAGGACTGGCAATACAATGTAACAGCCTGGTCCAACACCATATTTAGCCAGTGATTGACCATAATCCTCTTTTTCATAATTTGTTAATCCAAGATATTCAGCCACATCAAAAAAACCCAAAATACCAATTGTGGTATTAATTATAAATCTTCCAGTGTTTATACCCGCTTGTTTAAAATCACCTTGTAGAACATTATTTGGTATAGTTAACAAGTGTGAAATGTTTTCTAGAGAATTACTCATACCAGTTTTTGCTGGTGATGGTAATTTCCTATATAATGACGCAACAGGTTTAAAAATCGCTCCATCCAAAGTTTGATTAAATGCAAAAGTAAATCTATTTATTTTTTCAAAACAATCTTTAACTGCCGAAGGTTGATTTTTTTCTAAAATTAAATCTCCATCAGATCCAGCGTTAACATTCAGAGTTAGCGTTAAAGTTGTAAAAATTATAATTATAATTTTTTTGATCATCGTGGCCCTTATAATATATTGGATCATAAAGTAAATTAAGTATTAATTAAATATAAAAATGTATCAAAAAGTTGGCTTAAAAATGGCCGCAAATTATTCTCCAAATTTTAATATACGCAAAAGGTCAAAAGAAAGAATAAAATTTATCATAATTCATTATACAGGTATGAAAAGAGAGTCCGATACTATTCAAAGGCTTCAAGATCCAAAAACAAAAGTAAGTTCGCATTATTTGATCAGAAATAATGGTGATATAATAAATTTGGTTCCTGATCTTTATGAAGCCTGGCATGCTGGAGTATCAAGTTGGAAAAATTTTAAATACTTAAATAAAAATTCAATTGGAATTGAAATAACCAATCCTGGCCACCAGTTTGGTTATAGAAATTTTTCATACAATCAAATTTTTTCACTTAAAAAATTACTTAATATTTTGATTAAAAAATATAGAATTAGAAAAGATTATATACTCGGTCATTCTGATATTTCACCAAGCAGAAAAAAAGATCCGGGTGAAAAATTTCCTTGGGAAATGCTAGCAAAAAATAAATTAGCTACTTGGCACAATTTAAATAAAAAAAATATTAAAAAGTTTAGAAATAAAAATTTATTAACAAATTTTGAGCAAAACATATTTTTAAAAAACCTACATAAAATTGGCTATAAAGATATTAAAGGCTTGCAGTTTAGCAGAAACTCGAAGTACCTAACAATTGCTTTTCAAAGACGATTTAGACAAAGTTTAGTAAATGGTAAAATTGATAAAGAGTGCTTATTAATAAGCAAAAACCTTTTAAAATAATAAAGATTTAGCTTGAATTATCTAAATTAAGAAATAAGTTGAAATAGCCAGATGAACGACTTATCGCTTAAAATTTTTAAGAGGAAAGTCCGGACTCTACAAAGATGCAGTGCCAGGTAATACCTGGCAGGGGCAACCCTAGGGATAGTGCCACAGAAAATATACCGCCTTAACAAGGCAAGGGTGAAAAGGTGTGGTAAGAGCACACCGGTTCTATTGGTAACAATGAACGCTGGAAAACCCCACTGGGAGCAAAACTAAGTAGAGATGACATTGTTGAAAAACTAAAAGCTATCTTTGGCTCGTCATCAGGGTTAGTTGCTTGAGCTTAAGAGTGATCTTAAGCCTAGACAAATGATAAGTTTAAATGACAGAACCCGGCTTATAGTTCATCTGGCTTTCATATAAATCATGCAAATTAAAATATCCATAGAATGTTCACGTTTTGATTCATTACCACCCTCAATTTACATATTTCAATTATAAATAGTATTTGTTGACTCAATTCAAAAAAACCCATAATATCCCATAAATTCCCAAATAAGGGATTTATAGGACTTTATGGTTTATGTTTTTATCGACCTACGAAAACAAATTGGACAAAAAAGGAAGGGTGTCGGTGCCTGCAAGCTATAGATCATATTTGTCTAACTTGGGTTATAATGGTGTAATTTGTTATCCATCATTTAATAATCAATCTATAGAGGCATGGCCTCAAGACAGAATAGAAAAAATTTCAAATTCTATAGACTCTTTAAATCCTTTTGAGGAAAAAAGAGATTTTTTTGCAACATCAATTTTATCAGAAAGCACAAATTTACAATTTGATAGTGAAGGAAGAATTTCACTTACTTCAAAATTATTAAAACATGCAAAAATCAAAAATAGCATGGTCTTTGTTGGTCAGGGTAAAACATTCCAAATATGGGAACCAACAATTTTTGAAAAATTTAAGGTCAATGCAAGAAAAAAAGCTAATTTAAATCGAGCTAGCCTTAAATGGGAGCATCAACTAAATAAATAACGGGGGATAACATAATGACAATTAATTTTAAGGTACCAGAAATAAAAGAACTTCAACCAAGGCTATTAGTCATGGGAATAGGTGGAGCAGGTGGAAATGCCATAAATGAAATGATTGATAACGGAATGCAGGGTGTTGAATTTATAGCAGTAAATACTGACGCTCAAGATTTAAAACATAGCAAAGCAAAATCTAAAATTCAAATTGGTTTAAATTTGACTAAAGGCTTAGGAGCAGGTGCAAAACTTGATATAGGTCAAGCTGCTGCTGACGAGTCTCTAAATGATATAGTAAATATTCTACAAGGTGCGAATATGGTTTTCATAGCTGCTGGTATGGGTGGCGGAACAGGTACGGGTGCTGCACATGTTATCGCAAGAGCTGCAAAAGAATTAAACATTTTAACAGTTGGAGTAGTTACATTACCATTCTTATACGAGGGTCCTTCAAGAATGAGAAGAGCTCAACAAGGTTTAGAGGAATTAAGAAGACATGTTGATACAATTATAGTTATTCCAAATCAAAATTTATTTAAGATAGCTAATGAGCAAACTACATTTGAAGAGTCGTTTAATCTTTCAAATAATGTCTTAATGCATGGTGTCCAGAGTATTACTGATTTAATGGTAAGACCTGGATTGATCAATCTTGATTTTGCTGACGTTGAGTCTGTTATGGCTTCAATGGGTAAAGCTATGATGGGCACTGGTGAGGCTGAGGGAGAAGGAAGATCTATGAAAGCTGCAGAAATGGCTATAAGCAATCCATTAATCGATGATTATACATTAAAAGGAGCAAAAGGATTATTAGTTAATATTACTGGTGGTAAAGATCTTAAACTGTTTGAAGTTGATGAAGCAGTCAATAAGGTTAGAGCAGAAGTAGATCCTGAAGCTGAATTAATTATTGGCGCTATCACAGATCCAGAACTTGATGGAAAAATGAGAGTTTCAATTGTAGCTACATCTTTAGATGGTCAACAACCAGAAACAAAATCAGTTATTAACATGGTACATCGCATTCAAAATCGAAATCCTGGCTATTCTGATTTTGGTACAACTGCAGGTACAACCTCTTTTAATTTCCAGAATACTAATTCCAACCCAATTTCTGATGGTGCAACTGCACTTAAACTTGAAAATGAGATAGTGTCAGAAGGTATTCAGAGTCAGTCAGTTGATGAAGTAAACAATCAGTATCATGAAGAATTGTTAAAAAATCAAGAAGCTGAAAATATTGTAGAAAACATTTCAGAGGACAATGATACTTCTTTTTCACAAGAAGCATTAAGCTCTTCTAATACTGAGGAGTCTTCAAATGATTTAAAGGAATTTGGCGTGGATACAGATGAACCAGATCTATTTAATACAGAAAATCAAGCTTCAACATCTGAAGATTTGCTTGGATCATCAGATGAAGATCAAGAAGATGACGATTTAGAAATACCTGCATTTTTACGAAGACAAAAAAATTAATGGTCTTCGAAAAAATAAATGGAAGCCACCATGGTATCGGATGCTCCAAAACATTATCCGGTATTGCTTAATGAAATAATTAGCATTATTACCCCTCAACATGGTGGCACATTTATTGATTGTACTTTTGGTCAAGGTGGTTACACAAAAAAAATTTTAAGTTATAAAGATACGCAGGTAATTGCAATTGATAGAGATATAGAAAGTAAAAAAATTGCGGATAAAATTTCTGAAAAGTTTCCAAACAGATTTATTTTCAAACATAAAAAGTTTAGTCAATTAGACAACCTCAAACTTAAAAATGAAAAAATCAGAGGGATACTCTTAGATTTAGGTTATTCTTTTACTCAAATCAAAGATCCAAAAAAAGGTTTATCATTTAATTCTGTTGGAGATCTAAATATGCAGATGGGTTTAAATAATTTTTCCGCAAGTGATGCAATAAATAATCTAGATGTTCATGAACTAGAGAAAATTCTCCAATTTTTTGGTGAAGAACTAGAAGCCAAAAGAATTGCTTTTAATATTGTTAAAGAAAGAAAGACAAAAAAAATTGATACAAAAAAATTAGTCGAATTGGTAGAAAAATCAAAAAAAAGAAAAAATTTTAAGACAAACAACTCCACAAAAACTTTTCAAGCTCTTAGAATTTTTGTCAATAAAGAAATTAGTGAATTAATATATGGTTTAATTGCAGCTACAAAAGTATTAAAAAAAAATGGTATATTGGCAGTTGTAACTTTCCATTCACTAGAGGATAAAATCGTAAAATATTTTTTTAAAAGTTTATCTGAAAAAAAAAGTATATCCCGGTATATGCCAAATATAAATCAACCTGAAACATTATTTAGTATGGTTGAAAAAAAACCAATAACACCATCAGCTAAAGAATTAAGAGAAAATACTCCATCAAGATCAGCAAAACTCAGATATGTAATAAAGAAAAATGATTTTTATAATTTTGAGACAGATATAGAAAAAAAATTTAAAACACTTTTAGATATTGAGAATTTTGGTGAAAAATTATGAAAAAATTTTTTGTTACACTTTTTGTATTTTCTTTAATTTTCTCAACAGCAATAATTAAAAATTCAACAAAAAGGATTGATGATGAAATATTTGTCTTAAAAGAAAACATCAGAGATTTAAAAAAAAATTTTGAAAATACTAGGCTAGAATTTGATTATTTGAGTTCTACTGAAAAATTACTTCAGTTTCAAACCCTTTACTTTGACAATGAATTAATAAAATTTGATATCCAGGAAATTCAAACAG
>JBNAKH010000105.1:0-3631 GCA_052047495.1 Candidatus Pelagibacter sp. | reverse complement strand
ATAATTATTTGATAAGGAGCACCAATTAAATTCATTTTTTTTATTTTTGAGGATAAATTTTCATCAGTATCATCAATAATTGCATCGATATTATTTTGATTTAATTCAAAACTTATTTTGTTTGCTTTATCAAGTGCAGATGTATCGTTTTTATTATTCATAGGAATTATTGCAATGTCATATGGTGCAACAGAAATTGGCCATTTCATGATTTCATTTTTTTCATCATATTTTGCCTCTATAATTGCTCCTACTAACCTTGAAACTCCTATTCCGTAAGATCCCATTTTTACATAGTCTTTTTTACCTCCAGGTAAATCGACTGCTGCATCCATTGGTTTGGAGTATTTGTCTCCAAAATAAAAAATATGACCAACTTCTATACCTTTTGTTTTCAATCTATTTTTCTCTGAAACTTTTTCATTAAACTCTTTCTCTTTAAATTTATCATCAGTAACTGAATAAAATTTTTCATATTGATTTCTCAATTCAAGTAGAGATTTAATATCAATTTTTGTTCCCTCAAAATTTAAGTCAAATATTCTTTTATCTGCATAAATTTTACTCTCTCCAGTTTCTGCTAGGATAATAAATTCATGAGAAAGATTTCCTCCAATTGGGCCTGTGTCAGCTGCCATTGGAATTGCAGTGAGATCTAATCTTTTAAAAGTTTTTAAGTAAGATAAGAAAAATTTATTATAAGAAAATAGAGCATCTTCATCTGTAATGTCAAAAGAGTATGCGTCCTTCATATAGAATTCCCGACATCGCATAATTCCAAATCTTGGTCTGATTTCATCTCTAAATTTCCATTGGATATGATAAAGAAGTTGAGGTAATGACTTATATGACTTTAGAGAAGATCTAAAAATATCGGTTACTAATTCCTCATTTGTTGGTCCATAAAGCATTTCTCGATCTTGACGATCTTTAATTCGTAACATTTCCTCACCATAATCCTCATAACGTCCACTCTCTTTCCAGATCTCGCTTGATTGTATTGTGGGCATAAGTATTTCTTGTGCACCTATTTTATTTTGCTCTTCTCTCACAATTCTCTCAATTTTTTTCATTACTTTAAAACCTAGAGGTAACCAAGAATATATACCTGCCGAAGATTGTTTTATCATACCAACTCTTAACATTAGCTGGTGAGACTTTATCTTTGCTTCTGAAGGGTTATTTTTTAAAATCGGAATAAAAGATTTAGAAATATGCATGTTAAATGATTATATTTCTTAAATTTAAATATTCAAATTTCATTAATAAATAAATGGTTATGAATATAATTGTTGTTATTCCAGTACAATAAAGGAATTTTTTTAACATTTTAGGATTTTCTGGTGAACCTGGATCTTCACCATCAACTTTAACTATTTTTTTTCTTTCAACATCTATCGGTAAAATCGCAAAAAAAACAATCCACCAGATAATAATGTAAATTATAGCTAAGCCGGTTGGACTCATTAAATCCTTACTAAATTAATATTAGTATATGGTCTTTTTCCTGTTTTTTCTTTTGTAAATTTTCTACAAGCAATTTTAAGAGCATCTATTAAATTACTTTCATGCTGTTTGCTTCCAAGTTTAAAGGATCTTGTTGTTTTCTCAATTTCGTCCTCTAACCCATAAAGAAATTCATCTTTTTCATAAATTGGCAAACCTCTAAATGTTGTGACAGGGTTATTATGGATATTTCCCTTGGGTGTTATTAATATAGTGACTTCCAAATAACCATTACTACTTAAATTTTTTCTATCTTTAATTGACTGAGAGTCTTCCTCTACACTTACATTTCCATCTAAATATAATCTTCCACTTGGTGCTTTGTCATATACTTCAGGTACTTCACCAGGATATAATTTCACTATATCACCATTTTCAACTTGAACCGGATGAGGTACTTGCATTTCTTTAGCAAAATTTATGTGTTCTATCATGTGTCTATGCTCTCCATGAACAGGGATTACACATTTTGGTTTAACCCATTGATACATATCTTTAAGGTCCTCACGATTGGGATGTCCTGAGACATGTATAAATTCTGTTTCTTCTGAGATAACCTCGATTCCATCTTTGACTAACTGATTGTGTAATTTATAGAGTTTTTTCTCATTTCCTGGAATTATCTTTGATGAAAAAATTACTGCGTCACCTTTTTCAATAAAAACATCAGGATGTGTGTAATTTGATATCCTCATCATTGCACCCATTGGTTCACCTTGGCTTCCTGTGCACAAATAAACTATTTTTTCTCTTGCAAAATTTTTAGCTTCTCTTGGATCAATTGGATCAATGGTATTTTGTAAATATCCACATTGTCTTGCTGCCTTGTAAATTCTATGCATAGATCTTCCAACTAGTGAAATTTGTCTTCCAGTTTGTTCAGCGCAATAAAAGGCTGTCTCCATTCTAGCAACGTTTGAAGCAAAAGATGTCACAATAATTCTTTTTTTTAATCGACTCATTATATTTAATAAATTTTTTCTTACATCTAACTCTGAGCCTGATCTGCCGGCACTAAAAACATTTGTAGAGTCACAAATCATTGCTAATACACCTTCATCCCCTATTTCTTTTAATCTTGTCGCGTTTATTTCGTCACCTATTAAGGGATTTGGGTCAACTTTCCAGTCACCAGTATGTAAAACCACACCTGCGGGAGTTTTAATTCTTAAACCATTAGGTTCTAAAATAGAATGGGTTAAAGTAATGTACTCAATTTCAAAATCTTCCAACATCACTGTTCCATTTAACTCAACTATCTGTAAATCTTTTGTTATATCGATGTGTTTTTCTTTAAATTTTTCTTTAATTAATACAGCGGTAAACGGAGTTGCAAAAATCTTACATTTTAATTTTGGCCATAAGTGTGCAATTGCTCCAATATGATCTTCATGTGCGTGTGTTAATATTATTCCTAATAAATTATCTTTTCTTTCAACAATAAATCCAGGATCTGGATATATAAGATCAATGCCTGGTATAGTATCATCTGCAAAAGTTACTCCAATATCAACCATTATCCATTTATGATTTCCAGGCTCACCATAGCCAAAAAGATTCATGTTCATTCCAATTTCACCTGAACCTCCTAGTGGACAAAATAATAATTCTTTTTTCATTTATTTAATTAACTTAGCAATTTTAATTAATCCTTTAATTGTGATATCTTTATTTTGTATTACACGAGTCTTCAAAGATTTTCTAAACAAATCAGAGTAACCACCAGTAATTACAAGTTTGAAAGATTTTTTAGTTTCTTTCTTAATCAAATTAATAATATTGTCAATTAGTCCTATATAACCCCAAAAAAAACCTGAACGTACTGCTGAAATTGTATTGTTACCAACTATATTTCTTATCTTCTTTAAATCTATTTGGGGTATCAATGAAGCTTTGTCAGACAAAGTATCAAGCGATATTTTAACTCCAGGGGCTATTATGCCACCTCTATAATATTTTTTTTCAACTACATCAAATGTGGTGGCAGTACCAAAATCCAAAATTATAAAATTATCTTTACCATTTTGTAAACTAATTGCATTAGCTAGACGATCTGAACCAGCCTGTTTATAATTAACTTTGATTTTAATTAATGAACTCAAATTAAGATTTTTAATTTCAAAAC
>JBNAKH010000104.1:0-2136 GCA_052047495.1 Candidatus Pelagibacter sp. | reverse complement strand
TATATAATTAAAAAAAATGAAGATTAGACATCCAGAAAAGCAGAATAAACCGATAAATCCAATTAAAAAAAAACCAGATTGGATAAGATCAAAATTAGTAAATAGCAAAGAATTTTTTTTAACAAAAACAATTGTAAATAAAAATAATCTTGTAACAGTTTGTCAGGAAGCTAATTGCCCAAATATCACTGAATGTTGGAGTAAAAGACATGCTACGTTTATGATTATGGGTGATACATGTACAAGAGCATGTGCTTTTTGTGATGTAAAAACTGGTAAACCAGGAAAACTAGATAATCTTGAACCAATAAAAATTTCTCAGGCAGTAAAAAGATTAAATTTAAAACATGTTGTAATAACATCAGTTGATCGAGATGACTTAGATGATGGTGGCTCAAATCATTTTTTTGAGGTTATTAAACAAACAAGAAAAACAAATCCAAATACTACAATTGAAGTTTTAACTCCTGATTTTTTAAGAAAGGGTGATGCTTATAAAAAAGTTTTAGATGCCAATCCTGATGTTTTTAATCACAATATTGAAACTGTTCCTAGTCTTTATCTAAAAGTAAGACCCGGTTCTAGATATTTCACATCTTTAGAACTTTTGAAAAATGTTAAAATGATAAATAAGAAAATTTTTACTAAATCAGGTATAATGGTTGGCTTAGGTGAAAGAAAAGATGAAATTTTACAAGTAATGGATGATTTAAAAGCTGCTGATGTAGATTTTTTAACTATTGGTCAATACTTACAACCATCTGTTAGACATCATCCTCTTGATAGATACTACACACCAGAAGAATTTGATGAATTAGGAAGTATCGCGAAAGCAAAAGGGTTTTTATTAGTTTCGTCATCGCCATTAACAAGATCTTCTTATCATGCAGATGAAGATTTTGCTAAGCTACAACAAAGTCGGATTAACAATCATTAATGCCAAAAGCTTCAGTTAAGCGATTAATTGAATGTGAAAAAAAAGACTTAATTGAACTTGTTTTAGATATAGAAAAATACCCTGAATTTGTTCCATTTTGTTTTGATGCAAAAATATATGAAAACAAACAAGATGGTGATTTGCAAAAAATTATTGCTGATTTAACTATTGGTAAAGGCCCATTTAAAGATACATACAAAAGTGATGTTGCCTTTAATAAAAATACTGATTCAATCTATGTTAAAAACATAGAGGGACCATTAAATCATCTAACAAATAATTGGACGTTTAGTGATAAAAATAATGGTATTACCGAGGTCACCTTTGATATAGATTTTGAAATAAAGAATAAATTTTTAAATTCTTTAATGGTAGTCTCTTTTCGATTTGGCTTAGAAAAAATAGCTGATGCATTTCAGAAAAGAGCTGAAGAATTATTTGGAAATTCTAAGAATTAAATCCAAGGTTTTTTTAACAGTCGCTTTTTGAATTGAAGATCTTTTTTTACTTTTGAATAAACACCTATTAATCAGTACTTTTTTACCTTTTTTTATACCAATATAAACTAGACCCACAGGCTTTTGTTTGGTGCCACCTTTGGGGCCAGCGATTCCAGTTATAGAAACGTTTATATGTGCTTTTGATATTTTAGATAAGTTATTTACCATTGCTAAGCAACATTGGTGACTAACTGCACCATATCTCTTAATAATATTTTTATTTACTTTAAGAATTTTAATTTTAGCTTGGTTAGAATAAGTGACTAGTCCTAAATTAAATATTTTTGAAGCGCCACTTATTGAGGTAACTGAACTAGCTAATAACCCACCAGTACAAGACTCAGCGATAGATAGTTTTAATTTTTTTTTTTTTAAGAGTCTGACTAAAGATTTCATTAAATAAAATAACTACTTATTAACATAAAACAAATTAATGATAGAACAACATATAATCCTGCACAAACATCGTCCATTATTACACCGAAACTATTTTTATAATTTTTGTCAAAATAATTTACTGGAAATGGTTTTAGAATGTCAAAAAATCTAAAAAGCACAAAACAAATTCCATAAAAAATTATGGCTTCATCAGATGTTTTTTGTGTTCCGTGAGATATTTCATAGAGATAAATTGGTATAGATTGACCTATAAATTCATCAATAATAACTTCTTTTGGATCTTTATTTTCTTTCTCCTTG
>JBNAKH010000103.1:0-4784 GCA_052047495.1 Candidatus Pelagibacter sp. | reverse complement strand
TTTTTTAAAAGAAAAACAAATATAAAACCAGTGATGTACATAATCAAAGCATATGCAGCTGTTGGAGTTATGTAGACTATATCTGTACCGAATATTTGTGTAGAAACAAATATTGCTAAAGTACCATTTTGTAATCCACATTCTAAAGCAATACATTTTTGTTGTTTTATTCCTGAGGCAAAAGTTTTACCAAGGTAATAAGCCACAATCATCATTGTTATATTGAGAATAAAAGTAATGAAACCTGCTTGCATTAGAAAATCTATAAAACTTTCTCTTTCTTCATAAAACGCAGCTATAAAAAAAATAACAAATAATATTATGTTGAGTTTTTCAAATATCTGAATTTTCGAATTTACAAAATTTTCAGCAAATTTTCTTATAATCATCCCTAAGATCACCGGAACAGTTACAACCAAAAACATTTTTAGCGCTATACCAGTCATTGAAATATTTTGAGAAATATCAGTAATTCCAAATAAATCAGCAGATGTAAAAATTATAAGAGGAACGGTTATAATAGAAATTAAACTGATTACAGCTGTTAAAGTAATTGATAATGCAACATCTCCATTTGCAAATTTTGTTAATATATTAGATGTAACTCCACCTGGTGCAGCAGCGATAATCATAACTCCAATTGCTATTTCAGGTGGTACTTTTAAAATAATAATTAATAAGTAAGCAACTAATGGAAGAATAATTAATTGAGAAAAAAAACCTACAAAAAAATCTTTTGGAGTTTTTAATATTCTCGTAAAATCGTCAATCTTTAATCCCAAACCTAAACCCAACATTATTAATGCGAGTATGATAGGTGCTATTTTTGTTACTATCTCCATGACCCCTCTGTCTAATAGTATATCATTTATAATTTATTTAAGATTTATGAAATTACAAGAAGATTTAGAACTTTACGTATAAATTTAGCTTTAAACTTAAAAGCTTCAGTTTGGTAAGGTAAAATTTTCTTAAAATTGAATGAGGATAAAGTATATTGTTTTTTCTCATTAAGTTTTATCAAATCATTTTTCATTAAGTATTTGCATTTTCTTATTACTGTTGCTCTTGGTATTAATGTCATGTCTGAAATAGACATTGCGCTTATACCTGAAGTTGAGCCAACATTATCAATCAGTATTTTACTCGCAGCACCATGATCTAGTGGTAATTTTTTTGTTTCTATATTTTTTAAGTTTTTGGTAACGTTCAATGATTGATTCATACAAATAGTTCCCCAAACATGAAACGTACTTAGATCTTGCATGAATTTGTGATATCCAATTATTAATGGTATTTGCATTCGATAAAACCATCGCCAGCATAACGTAAATTTTTTTTTAATTAAACTTTCTATTGTTTTGGCATCGATTTTTTTTGAAAAGCGCTTATCTCTATATAAAGTTTCAGCTACTAAATAGATATACTTTGATGAAAGTTTAATTTGATTTTGTGGTTTAACAAAAGAAAATGCTTTACTATCAACAACAATTTTTTTTTTATCTCTTTTAATTACACCTTCTTTTTCAAGTTCTAAAACTTTTCTTCTTATAGTTTCTTTTGGTAGATCTAATTTTTCACATAATTCAGTAATACTAAACTTATCTATTTGAACATATGATTTAGAATAATATTCTTCATACGATTGCTGAATATTCATTTGATCATAAAATTGAAGTGTTTTTTCTATAAGTGAAATTATAATCATGTATTTGTAGTGATCATTAAAAGCCCAGTAGACATTGTTCATCCAATTCCACTGATGTGATATCCACTCATTAGCTAAGTCAGAGTAGTTATTCATTATACTTTCATAAACCTGATCGTCGGTTAAGGTTTTACTGAAATCGATTTGCTCTAAACTCATAAAATTTGAATTGAGAATATTGACCCAAATTGAACACATGTCAATCTAATAGTGACCCAAATTGAACTTGAGGAAAATTGTTCGACAGACATTTTGATGTAGTAATCCTGCTATGAATAATAAAGGCTTTGCAGAGACACATAATAACATCGAGACCCCAAATGATGTTGATGTTGCTGAAAAGCCTTTAAAATCATTAAAGAAAAGGGTTGATATAAACATTCTAAAGTCAAAGCTAGAAGAAACAGAAGCAAAGGAACTCAAAAAAAATATTTTCATTTTATCGTTTCTGATAATTGGTGTGGGAGCCTTTGGAATTTATCTTTCTTTTTAACAAATTTGCAAAAATCAATTATACGTGATTTAATAAAGGTATGAAAAATTCAGGTATCAACGTCAAAGAAAAGCTTATAGCTAGATACCTTGAAAAAGATTCACCATCAACTCAATCAAAAAGTAGTAATATAAACGTTCTTCTAAATAGAATTGCAGTAAATAAAAAAAATGAAAACAGAAAAAAATTGTATTTTTCTGCAGCTGCTTCAACAGGGTTGATTTTATTTGGTCTAATCATTTTTTAAGAAAATATTAGTAAATTTTCTCTAAATTAATAACTTTTACCCAATTAATAAATATTGAATCAAATGATTAAACTATTATAAATCTCATCAAAAGGCGGGGTAGCTCAGTTGGTTAGAGCGCGGGACTCATAAGCCCGAGGTCAGTGGTTCTAAAGCCTCAGTATACAATCTCAATTTAGTATTTAATTAGATATGGCCACACATAGGACACATTGATATTATCTTTTTGCTATGAAAAAAAGTTTGGTCACAAAATTTCTTGGGATTGTGTTTGTATTTTTTTTGTGGCAAGCCCCAAGTTATTCAAGTGATAAAATCTATTGTATGACAGTATCATCTACGTCTAGCTATAGCCTCGATACTGAGTCAATCAGGTATTACACTGTATATGAACTAAAAAAGCCCAAACCACTTTCGACATGTGAAGATTCAAAAAGTCAGTGGAACAGATATGAGTTGACTGAAGTAAGTAAAGAATTTTACGAAAATGGTCCGTTTATTGGAAATAGTATTCCAAAAAAGATTTTAGTTGAGGACTTTGAAAAAGTAAAAAAAAAATATGGACTTGATAAAGCAGTTGCACGTGCAAGAGGTTTTCAAAAATGCAGTGGTTATCTTGATTGGTCATGGAATTTATCCTCTAATATCGCGACAATGAAAATGACTAATAATAGTAATAGACCTATGGAGATATCAGGTGTAGAATTTTATACTGCAGGTGGTATACGCGTAACCACATCGAAAACAGATATATATATAAAACCCTTCGCAAAATTGACTAGGAGAATTTCTCTTGAAGATTTTAATACAGATGTAATTAAAAGTGCTGCAATATTTTGTGATGTACTATCTAAAGAAAAGAAAAATGTAAATAAAAGTTCAAGACCCAAAGATAATAATTCGATAACAATAATTGCATTGATAATTGCTTTAGGTTTTATAGGTTTTGTTGGGTACACATGGCACACATCTCAAAACCCAAAAAAAGGTAATATCGAAAGAAAAGAAGATAAAGTTATTCAACAACCAACAGCCAATCCATTTCAGTCCAACAAAGTTATTGAGAGAGTTTGGAATGGAGACGAAACTATGGCCAAAACGTTTTGGTTATTTAATATAATAATTGGATTATTAGTTTCTTTAATTTGTGGAGTTTTGGCAGGTTTGTTTAGTAACATCTTTATATTAATTGCTCTGATATATTTTGTTTGGTGCAATGTAGGATTGTGGAATAGCAGTACAAAATATAAAAATTTTCAACTTAAAAATCAAAAACCTTATGGATGGTCTATTGCAGCAAAAATATGGGTGGTACTAAACTTATTTACAGTATTTGGACAAACAATATTGATGTTCACTGGTGGAAATATTTAAAGCACTGGATAAGATTTAAATTATCTAAAAAAAAATAGGACACACATAGGGCACAATCAATAAATATTTAATGCAAATCTTGTTGGAAACAAAAAATAAAAGTAGTATATATCAACAAAAATTTAATGGCGGGGTAGCTCAGTTGGTTAGAGCGCGGGACTCATAAGCCCGAGGTCAGTGGTTCGATCCCACTTCCCGCTACCATATTAATTTTATATGAAAATTTTCGATTTAACTGTCATAATCACTTCATTTCATAGCAGGGATAAAATCTTCAGTTGTATAGAGTCAATTGAAAAAAGTATTAAAATCATCGTTATTGAAAATTCAAATGATGAAAAATTAAAGCAGGAAATTCAATCTAAATATCAAAATGTGGAATGTATTTTGTCAAAAGAAAATTTAGGGTATGGAGCAGGAAATAATCTAGGTCTATCAAGGGTTGAAACTAGTTATGCTTTAATAGTAAACCCTGATGTGACTTTAAATAATGATGCAGTGAATAAATTTTTTTTAAGCATCAATAATTTAGGGGATTTTGGAATTATCGCCCCTATATCTCAAAATGAAAAATACAATAATTTTAATATTAGTGAGGATAAAGAAATTAAAGAGGTAGATAATGTCAAAGGTTTTGCAATGTTTTTGAATATGAAAAATCTTAAGCAAATTAATTTTTTTGATGATAATTTTTTCCTTTATTTTGAAGAAATAGATTTATGTAGAAGATTAAAAAAAAATAATTCAAAAATATTTATTGATCCCTCAATCAAAGTAAGCCATTTAGGTGGCACATCACATAATTCAGAAATTGAGAAACCCATGGAGCTTTCTAGAAATTGGCACTGGATGTGGTCAACATTTTATTTTCATAAAAAGCATTACGGATACTTAATTGCAATGATAAAAATTTTACCAAAATTATCTTCATCTTTGATAAAATTCATAATTTTTTTAATAAC
>JBNAKH010000102.1:0-2925 GCA_052047495.1 Candidatus Pelagibacter sp. | reverse complement strand
TAGGAGGTAAAATCAATTATTTCTACTTTTCCTTATCATTTAACCTTTTTCTTTTTATTGAAAACATAAGTAAAAACGCTATAACGAACATTCTCGGAGTGTAGCGCAGCCTGGTAGCGCATCTGGTTTGGGACCAGAGGGTCGCAGGTTCGAATCCTGCCACTCCGACCATTGATATGAAAAAAGCAAAAATTTACATACCCAATAAAAGTGCAATGCAATCTGGTTTAGGAAAACTTGATAAATGGATACTTGAATTTGAAACGAATGATCCCACAAAAAATCCTTTAATGGGATGGGAAAGTTCCAATGATACGTATACTGAGCTGAAATTAGAATTTTCAACCAAAGAATTAGCGATAAATTATGCAAAGAAGAAAAAAATTGATTATGAACTAATTGAACCAAAAAAAAGAAAAATAGTAAAAAAATCCTACGCAGATAATTTTTTAAAATAGATAAATAATGTTTAAATTTTTTACAGATAGAAGATGGTATTTATGGAGTATAGGTGGAACGTTACTGATTTTAATGGCTACTTGGTATCAGGTTCAACTTGATGTGAGAATTAATGAATGGTTTGGTGAATTTTACGATACTTTACAAAAAGCTCTAACTAATCCTAATTCTGTATCTGAAAAAGAATTTATCGCGTATCTTTTTACATTTGCTAAAATTGCAGCTGTATATATTTTAGTAGTTATTTTTAGTGATTATTTTACCAGCCACTGGACATTTAGATGGAGAACTGCAATGGCAGATTTTTATCACGACAAATGGAACGATGCATCTTCTATAGAAGGAGCATCTCAAAGAGTTCAAGAGGACACTCTTAAATTTGCTAGAATAATGGAAGGGCTAGGGGCTGAATTACTGAGAAGTGTAATGACGTTGATTGCCTTTACTCCAATTTTATGGGGCTTATCAAAAAGTATTACAGTGTTACCATGGATTGGCGAAGTTGAACATGCTTTAGTCTGGGTCGCGATTATATCAGCACTGGGTGGAACAATATTATTGGCCAGTGTTGGGATTAAACTTCCTGGCATTGAATATGATATTCAAAAAGAAGAGGCTGCTTATAGGAAAGAATTAGTTTTAGGAGAGGATTTTAAAGAAAGTGCACAACCTGCAAAAATTACTGATCTTTATGGTGGTGTTAGAAAAATTCATTATAAGATGTATTTTCACTACCTTTACTTTAATGCAGTAAAATGGAGTTATTTACAAGGTATGGTAATTGTTCCATATTTAGCATTAGCACCAACTATTGTAACTGGTGCAATAACACTTGGTTTTGTTCAGCAAATTATAAGAGCTTTTGGTCGAGTTGAAACATCACTGCAATATTTAGTTAGAAGCTGGCCAATTATTGTTGAACTAATTTCAGTTTGGAAAAGATTGAGAGAATTTGAATCAAAATTAGAGAAAAATATATCTATTGAAACTGTAAAATAATGTCATTAGACAAAAAATTTGAAGACTTATTTTTAAATGTTTCAATCAGAGCAGCCTTATCATCTTACCATTTTGTTGGAAAAAAAGATAAAATAGCAGCAGATAAATCGGCTGTAGATGCAATGAGAAATAAACTTAATGAAATAGAAATGAGAGGAAAGGTGGTTATAGGAGAGGGAGAACTGGATGAAGCTCCTATGCTTTATATTGGAGAAACTTTAGGTACCATGAGTGGTCCTGAGTTAGATATTGCTGTGGATCCTTTAGAGGGAACTAATTTTGCGGCAAATAATCAGCCAGGAGCATTATCTGTTATTGCAGTTGCAGAAAAGTCAAATTTATTTAGTGCACCAGAGACTTATATGAACAAAATTTCTGCAAATGTACCCTCTGAGGGTATTATTGATTTGGATTATTCAGTTAAAAAAAATATTTCTAATCTTGCAGATTATAAAAATAAACAACCTAATGAACTTTCTGCATGTATTTTAGATCGACCAAGGCACCAAAAGATTATTGAAGAACTAAGGAATTTGAAGGTGAATTTAAAACTTATTACTGATGGAGATGTATCAGGAGCTTTATTAGTATCTGATAAAAAATATAATATAGATATTTTTATGGGTATTGGTGGCGGACCCGAGGGTGTGCTTGCAGCTTCTGCTTTGGATGCTTTTAATTGTTTTTTTCAAGGTAGGTTCATTTTCGATAACGAAAATGATGTAAATAGAGCAAAAAAAATGGGTATAGATGATTTAAATAAAAAGTATTTGTTAGATGAAATAATTACAGGTGACTCAATTTTTTGTGCAACTGGTATTACAAACGGGGACATTGTTTCTGGGATTAAGATAGAGGAAAATAATTATATATCAGAAACGCTCATTACGCATAAATCTACAAATTTGAAAAAAATAATAAAATCAAAAAATGAAATAAATGAATAAAGAAGATAATTCCTACAAAACTATAAGCGAAGTTGTTAAAATATTAAATTTAAAATCAAAAAAAGGGGACACTTTACCCACTCATACTCTTCGTTTCTGGGAAAAAGAATTTAAACAAATTAAACCTAAAATACTTACTGGAAATAGAAGATATTATGATAAAAAAAACATTGAATTATTAAAAAAAATTCATTTTTTATTAAAAGATCAAGGAATGACCATCAAAGGTGTAAAGAAAATACTAAATAATAAAGAACCTTTAAAGCTTGACGAAATGGCAGATAATTCTATAAGAGCAGATAATTTAAAAAATAAGTTAAATAAGATTTCAAATATTGTAAAAAGTTTAAAAAAATTTAAATAAGATGGCAAAAAAAACTCATGTAAAAGTTCGTTTAGTTCCTGAAGAAAAACCTGATAGTCCTTTTTTTTATTATGTAAAAAAACCTGCTGGTGGAGAAAAAGCTAAAGTAAAATTAAAAGCTAGAAAATATAATCCTTCAACTAGAAAACATGAAAT
>JBNAKH010000101.1:0-15769 GCA_052047495.1 Candidatus Pelagibacter sp. | reverse complement strand
TTTATAAAATCACTGCTATTTAGTGAAGAAGACTCAATATATCTCTCTGTCTTTATTGTTTCTTTAGGAAAAATTTTAAAACCTAGTGCTCCTAAAATTTTTTTTAAAAGTTTGTTTTTTTTTACATCGTGACTCATGTGTTTATTTGATAAGTGCCTTTTTTAAGTAAGTGACATCAAGTTTACAATCTTTGTAACCTCTTTTTACCACATTAAGATATCTTTCAGTTGGAAATCTAAAAGGTGTTTTATTGGTCATTGTGTAAGTCATAACTTTTTTTCCATAATGTAAAAAATAATACTTTTTATATAAATTTGGAAAGTCCTCATAAACATCAAGTTTTTTTTCATCACTTTTTGATATTTCAAAAAGTCCACCAGGCACAATTGAATTTTTTTTTGGTTCTATATCTGCTGCCCTGTATTTACTTCTGAATGTTAGTCTAAAATCTTTTAATTTTATTTTTTTTATAAAGACACTATCTTTACATCTCCTTTTCATTTGAAAATGATGAAGATTACTACCATAAGCAAAATAAAGCATTATCGATCTACTATCTCAATTTTTTTTTCTTTTATAAAATCTAAAATTTGAGTACTACAACTATCAATTTTTGATTGATGCTCCGATCGAAGAACTATGGATACCCCAAGTTTTCCTGCGTGAAAAAAGGGATAACTTCCTATTTCAACATCTTTATTCTTATCTTGAACTTTTGATAAAGAATTTGCAATTTCACTTTCTACAGTTCTTAAACTTATTGTATGGCTTAATATTGGATCACCACCCACAATATTTTGTTTCAAACTACCTAACATTGATTTTAAGATTGAAGGAACACCTGGTAAGCAAAATACATTATCAACATTAAATCCTGGTGCTCCACTAGTTGGGTTTAAAATTAATTTTGCATTATGAGGCATCCAGACCATTTTCTGCCTGCCTTTATTAAATTCTCCTGGTTTGTAATAACTTTCTAATATTTTAAAAGCCTCTGGATGTATTTCGTATTTTAATCCAAAAGCTTCTGAGACTGACTCAGCAGTGATGTCATCATGTGTTGGACCAATACCACCAGTAGTAAAAACATAATCATTATTTTTTCTTAAGACATTCAAATTATCAATTATAATTTTTTTTGTGTCCGGTATCACTCTTACTTCATTTACCTGAACTCCAAGTGAATTTAGCCAGACGGCTAAAGTACTGGTATTTGTATCTTGAGTTCTGCCAGAAAGAATTTCATTTCCAATAATTAGTATAGCAGCATTAACTTTTGTATTTTTTGACATATTATCTATAATTCGAATATGGAATTTACCAAGTCTTTAATAAAAGGCAAATTAATCAAAAGATATAAACGTTTTTTTGTAGATGTAAAAATAAATCAAGAGGTTGTCACTGCACATTGCCCAAATACAGGCTCAATGAAAGGTCTGCTTGATGAAGGAAATGAGGTTTACTTGCTCAAAAATGATAATCCAAAAAGAAAACTAAAATATGGTTTAGAGTTGATAAAAGCCAGAAATAATTTGGTTGGTGTAAACACTCATATGGCTAATAAGATTGTTGAACATGGTTTGAATGCTAATCTAATTAATGAATTAAAAAACAATGATAAAGTTAAATCAGAAGTCTTTTTTAATAAAGAAACTAGATTTGATTTTTTAATAGAGAAAAAAAAGCAAAAAAGCTTTATCGAAGTAAAGAATGTAACTCTTTTTAGAGAAAAAAAAACTGCTGAATTTCCCGATGCAATTACTACAAGAGGTTCAAAACATCTTCTTACCCTTATTGATGCCATAAAAAAAGGTTATAAATCATACTTAATTTTTTTAGTTCAGATACAAAATATGGAAAATTTTAAAATTGCGAAAGATATTGATGAGGAATATTATAAAAACTATCTTACCGCAAAAAAAGCTGGTGTTAATTTTCTTGCTTATAGATGCAAAATAAATTCAAAAGAAATAAGAATAGAAAAAAATTTAAAGATTATAAATGAATAGTTATTCAGAAAAATTTGAAAAAATGAGAATTGCAGGGAAACTTGCAGCTCAGACCTTAGACATGCTAACTGAAAATATAAAAGAAGGTATTTCGACTGCACAAATTGATAAACTTGGTTACGAATTTATTAGAGATAACGGAGGTTACTCTGCTCCACTTTATTACAGAGGCTTTACCAAATCATTGTGTACATCATTAAACCATGTTGTTTGTCATGGAATTCCTTCTGAAGAAAGAATTTTAGAGGAAGGTGATGCGGTCAATGTGGATGTTACTGCAATCATTGATAACCACTATGGAGATACAAGTAGAATGTTTTGTATAGGTAAAACTTCTGTAAAATTAAACAATCTTATAGATGCCACTCACGAGTCAATGATGAGGGCCATAAAAATTTTAAAACCTGGAAAAAAACTTGGAGATATTGGTCATGAAATTCAAACATACGTAGAAGAAAAAGGTTTTTCAGTTGTCAGAGATTTTTGTGGACATGGTATAGGCACGACTTTTCATGAGTCACCAAATATTTTACATTATGGAACTAAAAATACAGGAATGGAACTAAAACCAGGAATGACATTTACCATCGAACCTATGATTAATGCGGGTAAATTTGCTACAAAAATGCTTAATGATGGTTGGACAGCAGTTACAAAAGATAAATCTTTGTCTGCACAATTCGAACATACAGTTGGAATTACAGAAAATGGTTATGAAATTTTTACAGAATCTGCTAAAGGTTATTTAAAGCCTCCATATTTATAATTAATGATTAAAAGATACTCGAGAAAAGAACTTACTGATATTTGGTCAGAGGAAAATAAATACAAAATTTGGTTAGATGTAGAGATAGCTGCAGCACAAGCTATGGAAAAGTTAAATCAAATTCCTAAAGGGGTTTCTGCAATTGTTAGAAAAAAAGCGAGAATTAATGTTAAAAGAATTCATCAAATTGAGTCACAAGTTAAACATGATGTCATAGCTTTTTTAACTTCTGTAACAGAAAAAGCTGGAATTAAAGCAAGGTACCTTCACCAAGGAATGACATCATCAGATGTTTTGGACACGAGTTTCAATATTCAATTAGTTCAATCAGGAAAAATAATTCTTAAAGATATTGATCAAATTTTAAAAGTATTAAAAAAACAAGCAAACAAATATAAATTTACTCCATGCATGGGTAGAAGTCATGGCATACATGCTGAACCCATTACCTTCGGTTTAAAACTTGCTTCTTTTTACGCAGAATTTAAAAGAAATAGAAAAAGATTAGTAGATGCAATAGATGAGGTCTCGACATGTGCTATATCGGGTGCAGTTGGAACCTTTGCCAATATTAATCCTAACGTGGAAAAACATGTTGCTAAAAAACTTGGCTTAAAAGTTGAACCAATTTCAACTCAAGTTATTCCAAGAGATAGACATGCTTTTTATTTCTCAGTTCTTGGAATTATTGCAGGTTCTGTAGAAAGAGTAGCTACAGAGATCAGACATTTACAAAGGACTGAAGTTTACGAACTACAAGAATTTTTTTCAAAAAAACAAAAAGGTTCGTCTGCTATGCCGCATAAAAAAAATCCTATCTTGAGTGAAAATTTAACAGGTCTTTCAAGAATGGTCAGAAGTACTGTAATTCCTGCACTTGAAAATATAGCCTTATGGCACGAAAGAGATATTTCACATTCAAGTGTAGAGAGAAACATTGGCCCAGATGCTAATATAACTATTGATTTTGCTTTAGTAAGATTAACCAATATTTTAGAGAATATGATTGTTTATCCAAAAAAAATGTTGGAGAATTTGAACATAACGAAAGGTTTAATTTTTTCACAAGAGTTGATGCTTGAACTTACAAAAACTGGATTATCTAGAGAAAAATCATATAGAATGGTTCAAAATTTATCGAAAAAGTGTTTTGCTGAAAATTTGAATTTGTTTGATGTAGCGCAATCTGACAAATACATAATGAGTGAAATTTCAATAAAGAAATTAAAATTAATATTTAACTATTCAAAACACATGAAAAATGTCAATTTTATTTTAAGAAGAGTCATAAAATAATGAAAAAAGGGAAAAAACTATACGAAGGAAAAGCTAAAATTATTTATGCAACTTCTGACAAAAATCTTGTTATTCAATATTTTAAAGATGATGCAACAGCATTTAATAATCAAAAAAAAAGTACTATTGAGGGCAAAGGTGTTCTAAATAATAGAATTTCAGAACATATACTCTCAAACTTAAATCAAATTGGAATTAAAAATCATTTAGTAAAAAGACTAAATATGAGAGAACAACTTGTGAAACTTGTAGAGATAATTCCTATTGAATTCATTGTAAGAAATATTGCAACTGGATCTTTAACAAAAAGACTAGGTATCGAAGATGGCACTGTACTTGACTATCCATTAATAGAGTATTGTCTCAAAGATGATAAATTGGGTGATCCAAACATAAGTAGAGAACACATTCTAGCATTCAATTGGCTTAATTCTATTCAACTTGATTTGATTGATGAAAATTTAAAACGACTGAATGATTTTTTGTTAGGTTTATTTAGAGGAGTTGGAATAAAATTAGTCGATTTTAAAGTAGAGTTTGGTTTCACTCATGAAAGTGGAAAAAATAATATTATTTTAGCAGATGAGATCAGTCCCGATACTTGTAGATTGTGGGACTCAATTACTGACAAAAAACTTGATAAAGATAGATTCAGAAAAGATTTGGGAGATTTGATACCAGCTTATACTGAGGTTGCAAAACGACTTGGTATTCTTCATGAACAATCAAATGTATCCGCTGTAAACGTAACAAAACTTTCTTCAATAAAAAAAAAGAGTAAATGAAAGTTTCAGCAATAATAACATTAAAAAAGGATGTTCTAGATCCACAGGGTAAAGTCATCCATCAAGCATTGGATGGAATGGGTTTTGAAAATATAAGTGAAATAAGACAAGGTAAATATTTTGAAATAGATGTTAATGAAAATGATCCAAGCAAAGCAAAAGCTGTTGTAGAGGACATGTGTAAAAAACTTTTAGCTAATCTTGTAATCGAAAACTTTAAAATTATTGAAACACAATAATTAATGAAGTCTTCTGTAATAACTTTTCCTGGCTCAAATTGTGATAGAGATATGGATGTTGCACTCAAGAAATTTGGGTTTAACAACAAAATGGTTTGGCATGATGATAATGAACTCCCTAAAAGTGATTTAGTTGTACTTCCAGGTGGTTTTTCTTACGGAGATTACTTACGATGTGGAAGTATGGCTTCAAAATCTAGGATAATGCAATCAGTTATAAATTTTGCAAAATCTGGGGGATTGGTCATGGGAATTTGTAATGGATTTCAAATACTGGTTGAAACAGGTTTAGTGCCAGGAGTTTTGCTAAGAAATAAATATTTGGAGTTTATATGTAAAAATGTCTTCGTAAAATTGGACAACAAGGAGAATACATATTTTAAAAATCTTAATAAAAATATTTTAGAATTTCATATTGCTCATAATGAAGGAAATTATTTTTGTACCAAAGATCAATTAAAAAAAATTGAGGATAATAATCAAATAGCAATTTATTATTGTAATAAAGAGGGCAAGATAGAAGACCGATATAATCCAAATGGTTCAATTAAAAATATTGCAGGCATTTTTAATAAAGAAAAAAATGTATTAGGAATGATGCCTCATCCTGAGAGAATGATAGACCAAAGTTTATCTGGGGAAGATGGTTCAATTTTTTTCAAAAACCTTATTAATAATATCAAATAATGGAAGTTAATGAACAAATTGCTATAGATCATGGTCTTAAGTCTGATGAATATAAAAAAATTTGTCAATTACTTAAGAGAACTCCAAATATTACTGAACTTGGGATTTTTTCTGCAATGTGGAATGAACATTGTTCATATAAGTCATCGCGACTTCACCTTAAAAAACTACCAACCAAAGGAAAAAAAGTAATTCAAGGTCCAGGAGAAAATGCAGGTGTTATCGATATTGAAGATGGAGATGCAATTGTTTTTAAAATTGAAAGCCATAATCATCCCTCATTTATTGAACCATATCAAGGGGCTGCAACGGGTGTTGGTGGAATTATGAGAGATGTATTTACAATGGGAGCAAGACCGATAGCCAATTTAAATTCGATACATTTTGGATCTCCACAACACAAAAAAACAAAAAATCTCTTACGAGGAGTTGTGCATGGTATAGGTGGCTACGGAAATTGTATGGGTGTGCCAACCATAGCAGGACAAACCTCATTTGATAGTTCTTATAATGGAAACATTTTGGTTAACGCAATGACACTAGGTCTGGTAAAAAAAAATAAAATTTTTTATTCCAAGGCTGCAGGTTTAAATAAACCAGTAATTTATGTGGGTTCTAAGACTGGCAGAGATGGAATTCATGGTGCAAGTATGGCTTCAGCTAGTTTTGATGAGAAGATTGAGGAAAAAAAACCAACTGTGCAAGTTGGTGATCCTTTTACAGAAAAACTTTTATTAGAGGCATGTTTAGAATTAATGGCTGGTGACTCAATTATTGCCATTCAAGACATGGGGGCTGCTGGTCTTACTTCTTCGAGTATTGAAATGGCATCAAAAGGAAATTTAGGCATTGAAATTAATTTAAATAAAGTCCCATGCAGAGAGACTAAAATGACTCCATACGAAATTATGTTGTCTGAAAGCCAAGAACGAATGTTAATAGTTTTAGAAAATGGCAAAGAGGAAGTTGCAAAAAAAATATTTGATAAATGGAATTTAGATTTTGCAGTAATTGGAAAAACAACAAACTCAAAAAATATTGAATTATTTTTTAATCAAGAACAAGTAGCAAAAATACCTGTTAATATTCTTGTTGAAAATTCTCCAATGTACGATCGTAAGTGGAAAAAATCAAAGTTGCCCAAAAAAAATAAAATTAAAAATGAAGTTTTAAACAAATTAAAGATCAAGGATGTGCTAAAGAAGATTTTATCTAATCAAAATATCTGTAGTAAAGAATGGATCTGGCAACAATATGATCATACTGTAATGGGTGACACTATTCAAAAACCAGGTGGAGACTCTGGTGTGGTAAGAGTACATGGAACTAATAAAGCTGTAGCAGCATCGGTAGACTCCTCCGCAGTATATTGTTGGGCTCATCCATTAACGGGAGGTAAACAAGTCGTAGCTGAAAGTTGGAGAAATTTAATTTCAGTTGGAGCGACCCCAATCGCTATTACGAATTGTTTAAATTTTGGAAGTCCCGAAAAAGAGGACAATATGGGTGAATTTGTAGAATGCGTTCAAGGTATAGGTGAAGCTAGCAAATATTTAAATTTTCCAGTGGTATCTGGCAATGTATCTTTTTATAACCAAACAAAAGAAGTTGGGATTAAACCAACTCCATCAATTGGTGGTGTGGGTCTTATTAAAGATTACAAAAAGATGATTTCAATGGATTTAAAAGAAATTGATAATTTAGTTTTAATTATTGGTAAGACTGAAGGACATATTGACCAAAGTTTATTTGCCAGAACAATTTTAGATGAAAAAAATGGACCTCCACCAGAAGTAAACCTTTTCAATGAAAAAAATAATGGAGAGTCAATTTTAAATTTAATTGATAAAGGATACGTGAAAAGTGCTCATGATATATCTTTAGGAGGGCTGTTGGTTGCGATAAGCAAAATGTGCATTAAAGGGAATAAGGGAATTAAGATTAATAAGTCAAAGAATTTAATTAATGAAATTGAGTATTTTTTTTCAGAAGATCAAGGTAGATATTTAATTGAAATCAACAAAGAAGATTTAAAAGAAGTAACAAAAATTTTAAACAAAAACTCAGTACATCATGAGGAATTAGGTATTATCACACAAAACGATATGATTATTAATGAAAAGACAAAAGTTACAATTGACGAATTAAAGTCTTATTATACAAATTGGTTATCAAAGTATATGAGTTAAAAAAATGGCAATGGATTTAAAAGAAATCGAAAAATATATCAAAGAAGCAATGCCAGATGCTGTAATAGATATTAAAGATCTAGCTGGAGATGGTAATCATTATTCAGCGACTATAACCTCTTCTCAATTTGCAGGTAAAAGTAAAATTGAGCAACATAAAATGGTTTATAATTCATTAAAAGGAAAGATGGGAAATGAACTACACGCTTTAGCAATTAAAACAAAGGAACAATAATGAATGATCAAACAAAAAATTTAATTCAAAATCATATTGATACTAATGATGTGTGCCTTTTTATGAAAGGTACTCCAGATCAACCACAATGTGGTTTTTCAATGACTGTCTCGAATATACTTAAAATGTTAGAAATAAAATTCAAAGGTGTAAATGTATTAGAAGATCAATCTTTGAGAGATGGAATTAAGGTATTTAGTGATTGGCCAACAATCCCTCAACTTTACATCAAAAAAGAATTTATAGGTGGATGTGATATCATCAAAGAAATGTATGAAAGTGGAGAATTAAAAAAAATTTTTGATGAAAAAGGTATTAACTATAAAAAATAATTATTATCTAGAGTAATATTCTATTACTAAATTTGGCTCCATAACAACTGGGTATGGTACTTCTTCAAATTTTGGAATTCTAACAAACTTAAATTTTTTATTTTTTTCATCCATTTGAATATATTCTGGAGCTTCTCTTTCTTTGCTGGCTAAAGCAATATCGATTATTGCAAGTTGTTTTGACTTATCTCTAATTTCTATAGTGTCTTCTTCTCTAACAGAATAACTTGAAATATTTACTTTTTTTCCATTAACTTTTACGTGTCCATGGTTGATTAATTGTCTTGCAGAAAAAATTGTAGTTGCAAACTTTGCTCTATATATTACTGCATCTAATCTTCTTTCCAATAATCCAATTAAGTTCTCACTTGTATCACCCTTAAGCATACTAGCTTTTTTATAAATATTTCTAAATTGTCTCTCATTAATATTCCCGTAATAAGCTTTTAATTTTTGTTTAGCTTGTAACTGAATTCCGTAATCAGACGGTTTTGAAGTTTTCGTTTGACCATGTTGCCCTGGTCCATAGGCTCTAGTATTAAACGGGCTTTTTGGTCTTCCCCAAAGATTTACTTTTAATCTTCTGTCAACTTTATGTTTAGAGTTTAATCTTTTTGTCATTTAATAGAGGGCTTTATAAACTTACTCATTATTTTGTCAATCAACGTTTTTTACCCAAACTTGCAAATACACCGGATAATATACGTGTTTCTTTATCAGATAAGTCCATTTTATAAAAAATGTTTCTTAGGTTTTCTAGCATTTTTGGTCTCTTCTCTTTAGGTCTAAAAAAATTTATTTCATCTAAATTTTTAACGCAAAGGCCTAACATTAATTGAATTTCTTTTTTACTTGCTGATTTAACCTTTTTTGATTTTTTAAACGGAATATTTTTTAATTTAATCAGACTAGCTACATATTGAGCGATTATGATCAAGCTATGAGATAAATTTAAAGACTTGAAATCAGGATTGGTAGGTATTTGTAAAGTGTAATTTGCATAACTCACCTCCTCATTTGATAAACCTGATGCCTCTGACCCAAATAAAAACCCAACTCTCTTCTTAAAATTAATCTTTTTTAAGTCCTCTAAATTTATATGTTTTATATTCTTATTTCTAAATCTTGCTGATGTAGCAATTAAAGTATCAATCTTTCCTAAAGCTTTTTCTAAATTATCATATTTTTTACTTTGATTAATAACGTCTTTTGCACCAACGGAAGTAGCTAATATTTTATCATTTGGGAAAATAGGTTTCGGATTAATTAAAACTAACTTTTTAAAATTGAAGTTTTTAATTGCTCTAGCACATGCACCAATATTTTCTGATAATTGAGGTTTATGTAAAATAAACGAGATATTATTTTTACTCATTTATTTACTAGCAGGCGCGTTATCCTTAAATAATTTATAATCTAGGCTATCAATTAATGCTTTGAACGAAGCATCAATAATGTTTGTCGATACACCAATAGTAAACCAATTCTTTCCCTTTGAGTCTGTGCTTTCAATAGATACTCTAGTAACAGCCTCTGTTCCTGTATTTAAAATTCTTACTTTATAATCAACAAGTTTTAAATCTTTAAGATATTTTGAATATTTTGCTAGTCTATCTACATTCTGTCTAATAGCATTATCTAATGCATTCACTGGTCCATTCCCCTCTCCTTCACACATAATTTTTTCTCCATCAACTTCTAATTGAGCTTTTGCAGAAGAAACAATTTCCCCAGACTTATTTTTTTTAACAGAAACATCATATTCATTGATTGAAATATACCTTGGTATTTCTCCAATAATTCTTCTAGCTAATAACTCAAATGAAGCATCAGCTCCATCATAACTATAACCAATAAATTCTCTATCCTTAACTTCGTCTAGTAACTTTTTGATTTTTGGATCACTTTCCTCAATATTAATTTTGATGCTCTTCAATCTGGATATGATATTTGATTTTCCAGATTGATCTGAAACAACAATATTCCTTGTATTACCAACTTCCTCTGGATTAACATGCTCATAAGTTTTTGGATCTTTTTGCACAGCTGATACATGTAATCCTCCCTTATGTGAAAATGCTGCAGCACCAACATAAGGTAAATGCTGATTAGGTTTTCTATTTAAAATTTCATCTAATAATCTTGAACATTCAGTTAAATTTTTAATGTTTTCTGATTTGATACTGATTTCAAATTGCGATGAAAAATCTTTTTTCAAAAAAAAAGTTGGAATTAATGACATTAAATTTGCATTACCACATCTTTCACCTAAACCATTGATTGTTCCTTGAATTTGTCTCACTCCAGATAATACTGCAGCTAATGAATTTGCTACTGCATTGCCAGTATCGTTATGTGCATGGATTCCCAGGTTCTTTCCTGGAACAACTTTAGAAACTTCAGAAATTATTTGTGTAACTTCGTGAGGCAATGTTCCTCCATTCGTATCACATAAAACGATCCATCTTGCACCTTGATCATATGCAGCCTTTATACAAGACAACGCATATTTTGGATTTGCTTTGTAACCATCAAAAAAATGCTCTGCATCAAACATGAACTCTTTTTTTGCTTTTACAAAATGTTTAGCGCTTTCAGAAATATTTTCTAAATTTTCCTCATTTGTTATTCCTAAAGCTACATCAACATGAAAATCCCAGGACTTTCCTACCAAACAAACAGCAGAGGTATTTGAATTCATGAGTGCTGATAAACCAGTATCATTTTCTGCACTTCTTCCAGATCTTTTAGTCATCCCAAAAGATGTTAGCTTTGAGTTTTTAAAATTATGTTTTTTTTGAAAAAATTCTGTATCTGTTGGATTAGCACCAGGCCATCCTGCTTCAATATAATCAACACCTAAATTATCTAAAGCTGAGGCGATTTTTTCTTTATCCTCCAAAGAAAAGTCAACACCTTGAGTTTGAGCTCCATCTCTAAGAGTTGTATCAAATATGTATAATCTTTCTTTACTCATTTAAATTTCCAGAGTGTTTTACCATCTTTGTCTTCTATTAAAACACCTTTGTCATAAAGTTCATTTCTAATTCTATCTGCTTCTTTATAATTCTTATTTTCTCTAGCTTTATCTCTTAAACTAAGCATGTTTTTAATTTCAGACTCACTAATAGATGCTTTATTCTTTTTAAAGTCATTCCATTGCTCAGTACTTTCATTCATCAAACCTATAAATTGGCATGCTGATATGAATAAGTCTATACCTTCACCTTTAGTGGCTTTTTCAAATAAATTGTGAAGGTTTGCAATATAACCAGGTGTGTTCAAATCTTCATATAATGGCTTTAAAATTTTATCTGGAACTTTAATTAATTTTAAATCAGATGAATAGACTCTGTACCATTTATCTAAAGTATTTTCACAATCACTTAATAACTTATCATTCCAATCAAGCGGTTGTTTGTAATGTGTACTCATTAGAGCCAATCTAATAATCTGACCACTAATCTTATTTCTAAAATCTTTAATCTTTAAGATATTTCCTTGGGACTTAGCCATTTTCTCATTAGACATTGTGATAAAGGCGTTATGGATCCAATATTTTGCAAAAAATTTTGTTTCATTTGCACATCTAGATTGAGCAATTTCATTTTCGTGATGTGGAAAAATTAAATCTATACCGCCACCGTGAATATCAAATTCATTACCCAAAAATTTTTTGGACATTGCAGAACATTCTAAATGCCAACCAGGTCTACCTTTTCCCCAGGGAGACTGCCAGTAAGGTTCATCATCAGTTGACGGTTTCCATAAAACAAAATCCTCAGAATTTTTTTTATTTTCACTAATTTCTATTCTTGATCCAGCAATCAACTCGTCTAAATTTTTATTTGATAATTTTCCATAATCAGCAAATTTGTTTACTTCAAAATAGACATGTTTTTGATTTTCATAAGCAAAACCTTTTTCAATAAGTTCAGTAATCATCTCTATCATTAGGTCTATATGTTCTGTAGCTTTAGGTTGATGAGTTGGATTTTCACAATTTAAAAATTCACAATCTTTTAAAAAACTTGAAGTCACTTTTTCAGTAAGTTCTTTTGTGGAAATTTTTTGTTCTTGAGACGATTTGATAATTTTATCATCAATATCAGTTATATTTCTAACATAAGTTACTTTTGAAAAATTAATTTTAAGTAATCTAAATAAAATATCAAAAACAACTAAAGGTCTTGCATTACCAATATGTGGATCATCATATACAGTAGGTCCACAAACATACATTCCTATTTTTTCTCTATCTTTTGGAATGAATAGCTCTTTTTTATTTGTTAAATTATTTGTTAAAAAAATATCCATCATCGATGATTAAGAAATATACCTTATTTGGTGATTTGTTAATCTAATTGATTAACTAGGAATCTTGCAAACTGGAATAGGCTCCATTTTATGCAAGTTTTGGTTTCTAATTTTTTCGTATTGGTCTCTGTGTGGTGAGTTTGGGTTGCTCATTGCTTCTTCTAACTCACTATAATTAAATCCTAATTGACCCTCATCTGTTCTGCCATCATCCCACAATCCATCAGTTGGTGGAGCATCAATTATCTCTTTTAATATTCCAAGTTCTTTACCTAATTCCCATACTTCTGTTTTGTTACAATCTGCTATTGGAGAAATATCAACACCTCCATCACCATATTTTGTGTAAAAACCAACACCAAAATCTTCAACTTTATTTCCAGTTCCAACAACAATACCTTTGTTAGCTGCAGCTACTTGGTAAAGAGTTGTCATTCTTAACCTTGCTCTGGAGTTTGCATAACCATGTTCATTGTCAAACTTTTTTAAAGTAGATGAAAATGTTTCAAATAATTTATCTAAACTTATTGTATGGGCTTCAACATTTTTAAATTTTTTCGTTAACCACTCTTGGTGTTTTAAGCTTAAATCATGCTGATTTTCTTTTTGTTTTATTGGCATAGTTAAAACAATTGTTTTTAAACCTGTCATCGCACTCAAAGTGCTTGATACAGATGAGTCAATTCCTCCTGAGATGCCAATTACTAAAGATTGAGCTTTGTTTGGCATTTGATCAACATAATTCTTTATCCAATTGGATATAAATTTTACTTTTTCAGCAGGATTCATAAATATTTATTTAGTCTTTATTAATCTGAAAACAACAGTCTAAGATGCCGCTTGAATAGCATTTTTTGAATAGCTGCTATTCTTTTTAATCTCATCAGAAATTAAAAATGCTAATTCAATTGCTTGATCTGAGTTTAAACGAGGATCACAATGAGTGTGATATCTACTAGATAAGTCTGCATCAGATATTTTTCGTGCACCCCCTGTACACTCTGTTACATCTTGTCCAGTCATTTCAACATGCAAACCACCAGCGTAAGAACCTTCAGACTGATGAACAGCAAATACATTTTTAACCTCACTAACAACGTCATTAAAAGGTCTAGTTTTAAATCCAGTTGTTGATTTAATCGTATTTCCATGCATTGGATCACATGACCAAACAACATTTAAACCTTCTTTTTTAATTCCTCTAATTAATTTAGGCAAAAATTTCTCAACATTTTTATGACCAAATCTGGATATTAATGTAATTTTACCCTTTTCGTTATTTGGATTAATCAATTCACAAATTTTTGCAATTTCATCTGGCTTAGAAGTTGGTCCACATTTTATTCCTATAGGGTTTTCAATACCTTTACAAAATTCTACATGACCACCATCAATCTGTCTCGTTCTGTCTCCAATCCAAACAAAGTGAGCTGATGTATCATGATATTCACCAGTGGTAGAATCAATCCTAGTCATACTTTCTTCAAAAGGTAAATGCAAAGCTTCATGTGAAGTCCAGAAATTAACTGTGTATAATCTATTATTAAAATCTGAAGTTATTCCACAAGCTTCCATGAATGCTAAAGCATCAGCTATTTTATCTTCTAATTCTTTAAATTTTTTAGCTTGAGGACTTTTTTTTATATAATCTAAGTTCCATAAATGGACTTTGTTTAAATCTGCAAAACCTCCTTTAGAAAAAGCTCGTAAAATATTTAGTGTTGAAGCAGATTGTGAGTAAGCTTTAAACATCCTTTTTGGATCTGGTCTTCTTGCTTTTTCTGTAAAATCAATTGCATTTATATTGTCACCTAAATAACTTGGTAATTCTTTGCCACCCTGTATTTCAGTAGGGGCACTTCTTGGTTTTGAAAACTGACCAGCTATCCTTCCAAGTTTTACAACCGGTAAGGATGCCGAATAAGTTAAAACTAATGACATTTGAAGAATAACTTTAAACGTATCTCTTATATTATCTGGATGAAACTCTGCAAAACTTTCTGCACAATCTCCACCTTGTAATAAAAAGGCTTTTCCATCCACAACCTCGGCTAGCTGTTGTTTCAAATGTCTTGTTTCTCCTGCAAAAACCAAAGGTGGGAAGGTTTTAATTTTGTTTAAAACTTGATCCAATTCTTTTTTATCCGGATATTCCGGAATATGTTTCACAGGATATTTTCTCCAACTATTTACTTTCCAATTTTTCATATTCAACTCACAATTGTTGTAACAGAGTTTTAGAATTATTCAACTAATCGAGTTTAAAACTTCGGAAGGGATATACCAGGCATCAAAAGTGGTCAATTTTCCAAATATTCTTACGTAACCTTTGGATATTAAATATTCATCTATTTTTAACTCATTCTCAGTATGATTATGTTCTATAGTGAATACCTTTGGTCTGAATTTATCTAAGTTAAATGATTTTAAAATATCATATTCAGACCCCTCAGTATCAATAGATATATAAGACGGACAAATATTATTAAAATATTCTTTAACTACATCGTTTAAAGATATTGTATCAACAGAGATTGTTTCTCCATTTTCATTTCTTAATTCAGTATTAGCTGGCATTGAAGTTTTATCACTCTCAACAAAATCTTTTAAAGTAGAAAGTTCTCCTCTTTCTGACATAAAAAAATCCATCTTTTTCCCTGATTCTTTCCAAATACAATCAGTAATTATCTCAGTATTTTTTCTGTTTTTTCTTAATGCATCATGCCATTGAGGGCTTGGCTCTGATAATACACCCCTCCAATCAAAAAAATTTTCGAGTAAATAAGAATTAGACAACTTTAAACCATCTGTGGCACCAAATTCAAGAAAAGTTTTTTCAAATTTATCTTCAATTATAAATAACGCAAAAACATCTTGATATAGTTGAGAATAAATCTTTTCTATATTATCAAAT
>JBNAKH010000100.1:0-9483 GCA_052047495.1 Candidatus Pelagibacter sp. | reverse complement strand
CATCATGAAGTCTTTCATATAATCAATGATAGTTTTAAGGAAATTTTTAATGAAAAAACTTGGTCGAGTTTTAATTCAGATAGCTTTAATTATGCAAAATGTTCTACTTGTACAAAAAAAATAGGTCTTGATACTTATTCTAAAACTGATGGTTTTATTACTGAATATTCAAAATCAACCGCTTCTGAAGATATGGCAGAAGTTTTTTCTCATTTAATGCATGGGAATTTACCAAAACAAATTGATCCTATTCTTCAAAAAAAGATAGATTTTATCAAATCAGGTTTGCTTAAAATTGATCAAAGTTTCAACTTATGATTAAAAAAATTAAAGCTTCAAAGTCAGAAAAGATAATTTTCTTTTTCTTAATATCTTTAGCTATTTTTTCTTTGAGTTCCTTTTTTTTAATAAAGAATAAATGCTTATTTGTTAAGAATTATAATCCAGAAAAACTTTCTTTTGATAAGCCAAATAATATTGCGATTTTGAACGTTGAATGTGGGAATGTAATTATTGAATTATATCCAAATATTTCTCCAAACGCGGTTGAAAGATTTAAAACATTGGTGAGGTCTAAAGCTTACGACGATGTTGCATTTCATAGAGTAATTAAAGACAGTCTTGTACAGGCAGGTGATTTGGAATTTGGTAAAAAAGGCAATATTGATTATGGAAAAATCGGAACAGGACAATCAGGACTAGGAACTATAAACTCAGAAATAGATGCACCATTTAACTATGAAAGAGGAAGTGTAGGTCTTGCCAGAACACAAAAATATAATACTGAAGATAGTCAATTTTTCATCACACTTAAAGATGAGCCATTATATGAGAGTGAATATACACCGATTGGAAAAGTGATTTATGGAATAGAAGCACTAGAAAAAATAAAATATCTAAATAAATCTGAGTATGTTCTAAGGCCTGACTTTATAAATTCTATTAAAATGTTAATTAACTAAAGGTTTACCAGTAGCCAAAGTGTGTTTAATTCTGTCTTGAGTATTTTTAGTTTCAATTAATCTCATAAAAGCATCTAGCTCTAATCTAAATAAATCATCTTCTGTTAATACTTTATCCATAGTCGTGTCTCCACCACTTAAGACGAAAGCTAATTCTTTTGCAACTTCTACCCCATGATCTAAGATTATTTTATCATTATAGAGTTTTTCTAAAATTTTATGCATTTCTCCAATAACTGCTTTTCCAGGTAAGTTAAACTGAAGTTCGCTAGGTGCTTTAAAATCTTTGTTTTCATCCAAGATTTTTTTTGAAACCTCTAATAAACTATTTCTATTCATAATCTTTTTATTTTCAGGTAGTAAGTATTTCAATGGCTCAGCTTCAACAGGTGATGTTGCTGTTTTTCCATAGCCAATGATATCAAAAACTTTTAATGGTGCATAATTTGGATCTTTTTTTGCTTCTGCTGTATTTAACCATCTAGCTAACATTTCTTTACATCCTCCACCAGCTGGAATTAAACCTACGATAGTTTCTACCAGACCAATTACAATATTTGTATGAGAGGCAACAAAATTACTTTGCACTAAAACTTCAAATCCACCTCCTAAAGTAAGTCCTGATGGTGCGGATATAACTGGGTGTTTAGAGTACTTAAGATGTTTACATGTTTCTTGGAAATATTTAATAAATTTCTCAATTGATTTAAAATCATTTTTATCAGCGAATTCCATTGTATAGGTTAAATTTACGCCTGCAGAAAATTGCATGCTTTCATTAATGATAATCAAAGGCTTGTCGGTTGCTTTCTTTAAAGCATCCATTGAATCATAATCTAATGCATTAGCTTTGGTGGTAAATTCAACTATATTATAATCATTGAATCTATAAATAGATGCTGAACTATTTCCATCAACACTCGTTGCTGTTTTCTTGACCTTACCCAGAGTTTCTATTGATGTATATTTTTGCCTTTCACCATAAAAATTTTCATTTTTTGTTTTACTTAAATTTTCTAAAAAATTATTGCCCTTAAAATTTTCAACTTTTTCAAAAAAGTTTTTAACGCCAATCTCCTCTAGCATTTCAAAGGGTCCTTTTGCCCAGTTAAACCCTAATCTCATAGCCTCATCAATATCATTAAATTCTTTTGTTATTTCAGGAACTAAGGATGAAGCATATTTAATAATCTTTTCTAATACTGACCAAGCATATTCTCCATATTTATCATTCCTATTAATTAGACCTTTAAGGTCAACTTTGTCAGATTTAATGTCAATTTTTTTACTTAGAGAATAATCTCCAGTTTGTAGATCGATAGCTTCCATTACTTTGCCACTATCAGTTTTCTTCATTCTGTAGAAACCACCTTTGCCTTTTCTACCTGTGTATCCAGTTTCAATTAATTTTTTTACTAAAGGAATTTCTTTTGCAACCTCATGAAATTCATCTGTTTCAGGTAACTCTTTGATAAAACTTTTTAAAACATCAGCCATAAGATCAATGCCAATTAAATCATAAAGTCCAAAAACACCTGTTTTTGGAATACCCATTGGCCTGCCAAATATTGCATCCGCTTCCTCTACAGAAAGTTTCATTTTAAATGCTTCAGTCATTGCTATTTGCATAGCGTAAACACCAACTCTGTTACCTAAAAAACCTGGAGTGTCATTACAAACGATAGCTCCTTTTCCAAGCTCAAGTTCACAAAATTCTTTCAATTGATTTATTTTATTTAGGTCATTGTCTTCATTTTTAACAATTTCCAAAAGACCCATATATCTGACAGGATTAAAAAAATGAGTTATACAAAAATCTTTTTTTTGTTCTTTATTTAAATTTTGAGATAAAACTTTAATAGGTATTGAAGAAGTGTTGGAGGAAACAATCGCACCATCTTTTCTACTTTTAAAAATTTTTTCATAAATTTGATGTTTGATATCAATTCTCTCCACAACTGCCTCAACAACCCAATCAGCTTGTTCAACTACTGAGAAGTTATCTTCAATATTACCAACTTTAATATTTTTTATTTTAGATTTATCAATTAATAAAGGTGGTCTAGATTTGTGAATTCTTTCTCTGGCATTTTCACTTATTTCAGTTTTTAAATCTAAAAGAGTTACAGGTATATTTGCATTACACAAATGAGCTGCTATTCCACTGCCCATTGTTCCAGATCCTATCACCACTACATTCTTTATCTTCATGGAATTATTTTTTAACGATTAATACCTCTGAGTCTTTCAGATCTTCTTCGTAAAAGCTCAGCAGTCACTAATATTAATGTTGATAGTATAATTAGACAAGTTGCAACAGCTAGTATTGTTGGACTTAATTGCTCTCTTAAACCTGTCCACATTTGAATTGGGATTGTCGTATTTTCTAATCCTGCTAAAAATAAAACAACCACAACTTCATCAAATGAAGTTACAAATGCAAATAACCCACCTGAAATTACTCCTGGTAAAATTAAAGGTAAGGTAATTTTTATAAAAGTATTTACTGGATCACTTCCCAAGCTTGCAGCTGCTCGAGTTACACTATGATCAAACCCCGACAAAGTAGCCGTGACTGTAATTACTACAAAAGGTGTTCCTAATATAATATGTGCTAATACTATTCCTGTATGAGTTGCTGCTAAACCCGCTTTTGCCATAAAGAAAAATATTGCAACACCAGAAATAATTAATGGAACAATCATTGGTGAAATTAATACAGCCATTATTAATCCTTTATATGGCATATGTCTGCTGCTCAATCCTAAAGCCGCAACGGTTCCAAGTATCACTGATCCAATTGTTGCAAAAATCGCAATTATAAAACTATTCTTAGCTGCTAATCCCCATGGATTCTTTGTTCCGTAAATCATATCCTTGTACCATCTTAAAGAAAATGCATCTGGATCTAGACGCTTCATTCCATCAGAAAAACTCAAAAATTCTTCTGCGTTAAATGACAATGGGAATATTACAAACAAAGGTGCAATTAGAAAAAAGAAAACAGCACCACAAATTGTAAGATAAATATAATGCCAAATTCTATAATGTGGTTCAGTATATTTTGGTAAAGCCATCGTGATTATCCTAATTTAATATTATCAATTCCAACTAGTTTGTTATAAAGCCAATAAATTACCAATACTCCACTCAACAACATTAATCCCATCGCTGATGCAAAGCTCCAATCAAGAGTACTTTTCATGTGGAAAGCAATTTGGTTACTTATTAAAGTTCCAGATGCACCACCAACTAAGGCTGGGGTGATGTAATAACCTATCGCTAGGATAAACACTAATAAACAGCCCGCACCTATTCCTGGGATTGTTAATGGAAAATAAACTTTCCAAAATGCCACGAATGGCGTTCCACCTAATGATTTTCCTGCCCTCATTAAGCTAGGTGAGATAGTTTTCATGACACTGTAAAGTGGTAGAACCATGAATGGCAGCAATATTTGTGTCATCGCAACGTAACTTCCAGTTTTGTTGTACATCATCTCGGGTCTATTATCGTCAGCTACTAATCCTATTCCGACAAAGAAGTCATTTACAATTCCTTGTTGTTGCAACAAAATCATCCAGCTTGCAGTTCTCACAAGTAATGAAGTCCAGAAAGGCAGCAGTACACAGATCATTAATAAGTTACTATACTTCATAGGTAAAGTAGCAAGTAAGTGTGCTATAGGATAAGCCATTAAGAAACAAAAAACAGTTACGAAGAATGCTATTTCAAGAGTTCTTAACCATAATACTCTATGAATTCGTCTGTCTTCCTCTACACTTACTATTTTTCCTTCTTCATTCACGTACATGTCCATACCCTTTAGATACTTTTGACTTGTAAACTCAGGAGCTCTTCTTTTAATTGCCCTCCAGTACTCAACATTAGCCCATCTTTTGTGAACTGACATTATTTGTTCCTTGTAGTTTCCCTCTTCAAATGATTTTGATTTTCTTCTTAATTTTTTAATAATGCTTTTAAATCCATTTTTTGTGTAGTTTAACTGAGTAGATAACTTACCCTCACGTTTATCCTCAACTAATTTTATGAAATCCTCATGGAAAGCAGCAAAAACTTCTTCATCAGGTAACTCTTGACCATCCCAGGTTTCCATTGCCTTAAAAGTCTTTGGAAGCATTTGTGTTACCATTTTATCGTCAACACTTCGGAAGAGCATATCACCTATTGGAAAAACATAAGTAATTATTAAAAATAACAATAAAGGAGCAACAAGTAGGAAAGCTTTGATCTTATTCTTTCTCTCTGCCTTTTTAAGACTTACCTCTAAAGGTATTCCATCTGTTGTTAAAATTTGTTTTGTTTCAGAGCTCATAAATAAAAAGGGCGGTTAGTAATAACCGCCCTTAAATTATAATATATAATTAAGTTGTTTAAAACTTAAATTATAGACCAGCTTTCATAGCTTCCCATTTTTCACCAAGCTCTGTGCCGTTATCAGCCCAGAAAATTGGATCTACCAGGAAGTAGTTTTTAGTGTTAGCCGGTGCAGTTGGCATTTGTGGTACCATGTTAGTCTTACCATCTTTATACCAAGGCTCACCTTTTTCCATAATACCAATTGAAGATTTTCTCCAAGGAGCATATGCGATGTATTTAGCACTTCCTGCTAACATCTCTGAGCTAGTCATCATAGCTAAAGCTTTTTTAGCCATACCATTAGCATCGTTTGGTCCACCTTTAACTTGTACGAAATATTCGTAGTCAAGACCTTGGCCATCCCAAACTTGTTTGATTGGTGCACCTTCTCCAATTTCAGCATTGAAGAATCTACCATTCCAACCAGTAGCCATTACTACTTCACCTGATACTAACAGTTCTGGTGGTTGAGCACCTGCAGACCAAAATACACATCCACCTTTAGGGTCTGTGCATAGTTCTTTGATCTTATTCATTGCTCTTTCAACACCTTTTTCTGTTTCTAAAGCTTTGTAGATTTTTGCTCCACCTTTTCCTGGTTTAATACCATCTGCTGCTAAAGCGATCTCTAAGTTTGTTAAAGCGCTTTTGTAGATAGCTCTTTTTCCAGGGAATTTTTTAGTGTTAAAGAAATCTTTGATAGTCTTTGGAGTACCTTTAACATTGTTAGTGTTATAAGCATAATTCCAAGAATACAAAATATTTCCTACAGCACACTTACTCGGCATTGCAGTAAAGAAATCTTTACTTGCTGGAGTTCCATCTGGAGCTGGTGGGAAGTCTTTATCGAAATCAAATTCAACAAATAATCCTTCATCACATCCAGTAATAGTATCCATTGCAAACACGTCGATTATATCCCACGTGATTTTACCAGCTTCTTTTTGTGCTTTAATCTCAGATAATCCACCAGAATAGTCAACCCAGGCAATATTTATGCCAAGTTTTTTAGCTGTAGGATCACCATAACCTAACTTTTGAGACTCAGTATAAGCCCCACCCCATGACACTGCAGTTACTGTTGTTGCAAATGCTGAAGTAGTTAGTGAAAGTACAAAAGAAATAGCTAGTAATACTTTACTTAGTTTTTTCATTTTTCCTCCGTTTAAACGTTTTTTATAAAAATCAATTACAACAAGATCGATAATGAGAGTCAACAGCCCATTTTAGTTTATTTAGCAATATATTGGTGGTCTAAGAAGGATCTAACGCTCTAGCATCTTCACTGTTCCAACCTATCTTGATATCTTTGCCAAGCTTGATATCCAAATTGGCTGAACTATTAGGGACCTTTAAGATAAACTGATTGTTGCCTAAAAGATTTATTCTAACTCTTGTATGATCTCCGTGATATATAACTTCTTCAATCTTTCCAGAATGTATATTGTCCATTTGATCACTCGGATTAATTAACGCTCTTTCAGGTCTTAAAGAAATCTTAGTTTTCTCACCTTTACCTTTTACAGAAATAGGATTTGCAAGTATATCTGTGTTAGCTATTTTAACCTTACACTTACCACCTGAAATATCTGAAACCTCACCCACAAAAGTATTATTTTCTCCAATAAATTCAGCAACAAAAGAATTTACGGGTTTTTCATAAAGCTCATCTGGGCTTGAAAGCTGCTGAACTTTTCCATCATTAAAAACAGCAATACGATTAGACATGGTTAATGCTTCGCTTTGATCATGAGTTACATAAACAACAGTTACCCCAATATTTTCATGTATGTGTTTGATTTCATATTGCATACTCTCCCTTAAATTTTTATCTAAAGCTCCCAGAGGTTCATCCATTAAAACTAGTTGAGGGTCAAATACTAATGACCTTGCCACAGCTACCCTTTGTTGTTGACCGCCTGATAATTGCCCTGGCATCCTTGATGCAAAACCTTGAAGTGAAACCATTGATAACGCCTTATCAATTTTTTTATCTGCCTCATCTTTTGGAATTTTTCTAACTCTTAATGGAAAGGCAAGGTTCTCATAAACTGTCATATGAGGAAATAGCGCATAATTCTGGAACACCATTCCAATACCTCTCTTATGTGGAGGTATACTTGAGATAGCCTTACCATCTAAATATATTTCACCATTTGTTGGTGTTTCAAATCCTGCTAGCATCATTAAGCAAGTTGTTTTTCCAGAACCTGAGGGTCCTAACATTGTTACAAACTCACCTTCTTCAATATCTAATTGAAGATCCTTAACGACTAAAACTTTGCCGTCATAGCTTTTATCTACTTTATCGAATTTGACGAAATCTTTTTTAAGAGCCATAATTTTAATCAACTTTTAAACATTTGTAAGAATAAATTTCAACCTTTAATAACTAGCTTTTAACGTGAAGTTCTTTAGACATATTACAAAATAATTCTGCTCCTTTATCTGTAACTCTTATTGCTTCTGACGCTTCAACACCCCATTCACCAAATTGCATAACCGCTATCATATGAAAACAAATATTAGGCTCCAAAATTGTCATGTCGCCTTTATAGATATTTAAAGTATGTTCTCCCCAATCTGGGGGGTAACCAATTCCAATCGAATAACCTGTCCTAGATTTTTTTTCAATTCCATATTTATCTAATATTTTCCAAAATGCTTGAGCAACGTGATCTACAGTATTTCCAGGTTTCGTTGCATCAATTCCAGCTTGAAGTGCCTCAATTGTTTTTTTCATCGTATCAATTTTAAGTTTATCAGGTTTTCCAAGCAAAATAGTTCTGGCCATTGGCGCATGGTAACGCTTATACACTCCTGAAAGTTCAACAATTGTAGCCTCACCATCAATAAATTTATCTTGTGTTGCGGTTAAATGTGAAGCAGATGTTCCTTTTCCAGTAGGAAGCAATGTTGCAATACTTGCATACTCTCCACCAAATTCAGGCGTTCCATAAAACAAAGCTTTTTGAATTTCACCAACAGCATCACATTGTCTAACGCCTGGACTTATTACTTCGTAGGCTTTTTTCATCCCCACTTCTGAAATTTTTGCGGCAGATTTCATAAAATTTATTTCAGTATTTGATTTTACCAGACGCGCCCAATTAACTAATCTTTCAGAGTCTTTGATCTTGGCATCAGGTAAACCATCTCTAATTTTCTGATAACAGAATGCCGTAAAATAATGAGCATCCATCTCTAAACCAATAGAAAGCTTGTCCCATTTTTTATTCTTTATTATCTCTACTAAATAATCATAAGGATGTTTAGGCCAAGTATGAATGTAGTGTTCATCATATACGATTATATTTTCCCTCTTTAAATATGTCTTAAGATAAGCTCCCCCTGCATCTTGATCTCTAACAAAACATAAAGGTTCGTCAGCATCGACATGAACTATTGCACATTGAGCGTAATAAAAAGACCAAGCATCATAACCTGTTAAGTAATTTATATTATTTGTATCGTGAGAAATTAATAATTCGATGCTTTTATCTTGCATCATTTTTTGAACTTTTTTTAATCTATTGTTATATTCTTCTTTTGTAAAAAGACTCATTGATCTAAATTAAATAATTTTCCAAAGCCTTGAATATCTTTATTCATTCCAATACTTTCTAAAGTATCCCAAATTAATGATTGATTACTTGTAATAACAGGTTTACCTAATTTTTTCTCTAATCTTTCGATTATATTTAAAACTGGTAAAGCTGTGCACGAAATAAATAAGGCATCAGCATTTTTAATTTCTATTTGCGATAAAGTTTCCAATAAAAAATTTTGATCTACTTTCCCAATATCATAGTCAGCTGCAATATCCAAATAAGTATTAGCAACAATATCAAAACCTTCACTTGAAAAATAATCTATAATCTCATCATTCAATTTTTTACTATAAGGGGTAAATATTGCTAGTTTTTTTATATTTAACTTTTTTAATGCTTTAATGGCTGCAGTGCTTGGTGTTGTAATTTTTGCTTTTGGTTTCGCCTCTTTAACTTTTCTCTCTATAGTATCATGTCCAACAGCTATAGTTCCAGAAGTACATCCGTAGACAACGCAATCTATATTTTCATCTGGTAAAATATTTTTTGTAACATCTGTAACTTTTTCAGACATTTTAATTAAATTTTCT
>JBNAKH010000099.1:0-4461 GCA_052047495.1 Candidatus Pelagibacter sp. | reverse complement strand
TCAAATAGTTAAGCTTTCATCTTCAATGGATTTTATACCTCAAACAAATTATTTCTACGAGGAAGATTTACTAGTAATGAAACAAAAATGTTTAATAAATAAAAAAAAATTAAAAGAAATTGATCCTTCAGAAAAAATAAAATTAATTAAAAAATTTGCTCAGTCACTTGATAAACTATATGCAGAAGAATTTGTACATGGTGATATTAATCGAAAAAATATTATCTATTCTGAAAATAAATTATTTTTGATTGATTTTGAACCATCACTACTACAAATTAAAGATCAGACCAAGCAATGGATGTCCACAAGACCATATCGACATCACGCAGATATTCAAAATAATAATATCACAGCAAAGTCAGACTTTCTGGGTTTTGCATGTTTTGCAAAATGGTTTTTATTTAACAGCAATTGTCCACAGCATCATGTAAAGGAATGTTCAAAAATAATTACTAAGTTGAGATTTCAATCATCTCCTTTCCAAAACTTAATAAAACTATTTGCTAATTAAACTAATTTGCTCTTGTCTTACTCTTATTTTATTTAAATTAGCAATTTACTTATTTAATGAGTCGAAATAATTTGTCAGAACTTCTTCTGCACTTTTTCCGTCTTCCACTTGCTTCTCTAACGAGGATATAACAGAAAAATCTTTAAAAACTTTATCTTTAAATAATGTATTTTTGACTTCTACTAATTTGTCTCTCGCAGACAAAGTTTTGACTTTAGATTTTGTACCCTCACTTTTACTTTCTTTTGCGTTCATCATACGAATATTAACTTGATCAGTTGATATTTTTTGAGCGTTGTCTAGAGTTGAAGAATTAACATATTGTCTTCCTTGAACTACAAGTGGAAAATCCACAAACAAGTCATCAGATTTTGAAAATATAAAGCATTTTTTATCTGGATCCATATAACCTTTGCTTGGATCTGATTTTTCAAATTTTTCTATATAATATTTTTTAACGACCATTTGATTACTGCCAACAAGATATACATATGCATATTTTAAAGTATTGATCTTGTCATCTTTGATTGACCATTCACCAAGAGTTTTGTTTTGTTTGTCTTGTTTAATATTTTTGATGTAGTTTTCGTAGGTAACCGAAAAGACTAAACTATCTTCAACTAAATTATCCATAACTTACTAATAAATTTATTTCTCCAAATCCTTAATCATTTCTTCAGGAGGTGTCCAAGTAAATTCTTCTCTTTCTAATTCATAACTATTTTTTTTTCCATTATCAAATAATACTTCGATGTAAGTTCCTGTGCCATCATTTGCTGATTCAGGTTCAATTTCCATATTCTCATTATTTTCCCATGAGATTAAAGCTAAATCATTAAATCTGTTTATATTAAATAATATCTTTTTTTGCTTTTCGTTAAATTTAATTTTGTACTCACTCGACAAATATTGATAATAAAATATTAATGTCATTTTTCCTTTGGGTGGTTTTTTAAAAAAGTCGCCCATATTTTTAAATTCATATTTTATAGTTGATGACTCATGATCCATTAGTTCGCTTGCACTGCTTATAATTTTTTTTGAATCTTTATCTAGATGACCTAAAACAGGCATTGACTCAGATGATGACTCTGCATCACTTATAAAATCTTCAATATTTTTTTTAATTTTTTTCTTATTTGTAAAATCTTTAAAATCAAATGTTTTATAGTAGTACGTAATTTCCTCACCAATCAGAGAGTGTGTTGGATTTTCGTCTAAAATTTCCTCGTTTATTTCCTCATCCATAAAAAACTCTAATCTTTTTTAAAATTTCTTTCGTGTCCATTAGAAAAATTTACTTTTTTTTGTATCCTTTTTTTAATTTGGATTTAATTAATTTTTCTACCTCAACTTTGGCTGCAGCTGGCGATTTAGCTTTTTTAATTGAAGTTTGTCCATTAGTTCCAACTTTCCCATAAAGAATATTTATTGCGGAACCTTTTGCCTCTATTTGCCAAAATTTGTGGGATTTTGCATCTTTATACACCAATCTAGTTTTACTCATTTTTACCTCCTTTTTTAATTACCAAAGTTAATTTAAATTTATCTAGATATAAAGTTTAAATTTTTATAAGTTTTAGGGCTAATTATGATTACCTTTGAAATTTATGGAGTTGGATTTGAGATATCTGTAGGTGAAATAGATAAATCAAAATTCGAATATTGGAAAGATAAAGAAATATTAGAGGAAGAAGCCAGTAAAAAAGATAATAAATTCAATCTTTTTAGTGATCACTGGTCAGATCTTAACGATATATTTCATGATAATGGTCCAGCAATGTTAGAAAATACTAAATTAGAGGTAAAAGAAAATGATAAAATTATATTAGAAACATATTTAGGAACTCAAGACCTTGGTGGTTCAAAAATAAATTTTAAAGAAAACACAATTAAAATTAATAATGATTATTATTTTTTGGCTTATCAGCACGATAAAGGAACTTTTTATAAAACAGAATTTGAAACTCAATCATTTGAAATTGATAAATTATTAATTACTTATGAAACAATTGCAGGTTTTTCAATCATAACAGATATCGAGTACGATGGAGAAAGTATTGACAAAGGTGATTATTCAACTACAACGAAAGAAATTTCTTTAAACGTTTATCAAAACAATGAATGATTTTAATAAAGATATTAAAAATAAGGAAATAAAACGAAAACCTAATATAAAGACTGGTATCGCAGAGAGAGTAAATGTTTATCATAAAATTATAGGTGTTAAGAGTCATAAAGAATTTATAAAAAAACATGGTGATTTAACACATGGATTAGGAAAATGTTTGAAGATATTTTTTAATAAAACATTTCAAGGAGGTAGTAAAAAAGAAGAGCTTCGGATTTACGAAATCAAAAAAGGAAAAAAGTTAGGTCAACCATTTCGCTGTGATTGGTATGCAAAAATAGATGGTAAACATGTTGTTTTTGAATTTAATGGCAATCATCATTATCAATCTTCTTTTAAAATTTTAACTGATTGGCGAAAACATGAAGTATTAAGTGATCCTTCTAGAAATCATCATAAAAGAAAATATATAATATTCAAGATTCCTTATTACATGCAACTTACTAAAGATTATGCAAAATATTTGTTTCGTGATTTAGCTAAAGCGAAACTTGGAAAAAATTTTTATAACGATAAAAAGTTCAAAAAAGTAATTAAAGAGATTTATAATACTGATAATGAAGATTTAATTTTTGCTCCAGGTCTACACACCACCAAGCAAACACCTGCAACATTTAATGAAGATGGAATTGAGCGATTTTTACAAGAAATGGACGATACAAAAAAATACCCCAGTATAAAGCATCAGGTTGTGTACTCATTAAAATTATATATTAATGATGTGACACGCTTTAATACAAATCCTTGGAAAAATAACAAAAAATGGGAAAATTTAATAATTCCAAAAAATAGAAAATTTACAAAATTCTTTAAATTTAAGCCTGATAAGAAACATCTAAATTGTTTTTTTGAAAGAGAAGAAAAAAATTACAAATAATTAATTTTTTGTGAGTTATTTTAATATATTAATTATTTCGGATAATTCTTCCTCAAAATTTTCTGATTGCCCGATAGACCCTAATTGGCCTTTGTCATTAAGAAAATAATATACTTTTTCTTTTACACTTCCATACGATTCACTCTCAAAATAAGAATGATCAATTTTTTTTCCACCCGAATGAATAGTATAATCTGTGAAAGTTCTATTTCCCCATTCATCCATGCAACCATAAGTATTACCTTTAATTTTTATAGTTACTTCTTGAATATTGTCAGAAATGTCAATTTTAATGTCGGTATTTTCAAGTCCCTCCCAAGAAACTATTCTTATCTTATTCTTTTCTATTTTAGGTAAATAGTTCTTTTCAGAATACTCGTTCGTACACTTTATTTTTTTTTCATCTCCAATCTGTACTTTTTCATCAGAAAGAACAAAAACCTGCAATGAATTATTTTCATAGTTGTCATCAATAAATTTTTTTAACTCTGTCATTTTCGTTTCAAAAAATTTTGGAGCATCCATATCAAAATGATAAAGCATTATTTCTTCTATACCTTTTATTTTATAACTGCTCATAAACTTTTTCCACTGCAGAACAGATACCACATTGCTGCAATTAGAGGGTTTTCAGATTTAGAACCTATAGCGCGAGCTGCATCTGACATTTTTATCATGGTCTTGCCATTTAAACCTTCTTTAATATCTTTTCCTTCGATCCGGCAGAGAACATTTTTATCATCTTCTAGCTCTTTAATAAGATTTCCTTCAACACGGCAGACAATAAAATCTAATCCTTTACCACCAGGCGCACCTATTTTTATATTATTCCCATTTACATGGCATAATGTTTCTTCACCTTCTATTAAACATTTGCCATCAAATTTTAATTTCTTTTTTTTTGGCATAGGGTCTATTTAATCCTCATACATTTCATTT
>JBNAKH010000098.1:0-3153 GCA_052047495.1 Candidatus Pelagibacter sp. | reverse complement strand
TCTATATTTTTTTGGAAAATATTTACAAACTTTGTTAAAAAATAATTCTTTTTTTTTTATTTTTTTCGACCAAGATTTTTCCTCTGAAAGCACATTAACTTTGATCATTGTTGTTGTACGCTTTCACAATTTTGGAAACCAGAGGATGCCTCACAACATCTGAATGATCAAAGTCTATAACTGCAATCTCGTTCAAATGGGACAATATCTTTTTTGATCTTTCTAAACCTGACATTTTTTTATTAGGTAAATCTATTTGAGTGGGGTCACCATTGACAACAATTTTTGAATTTTCTCCTATTCTAGTAAGGAACATTTTAATCTGTGTATCAGTAGCATTTTGGGCTTCATCTAAAATTGCAAAAGAATTTTTTAATGTTCTTCCTCTCATAAAAGCAAGGGGCGCAATTTCAATATCACCAATTTCTATCATTCTCTGAATTTTTTCAAAATGAAACAGATCATACAATGAATCATACAAAGGACGTAAATATGGATCAACTTTCTCTTTCATATCTCCTGGCAGAAATCCTAGTCTCTCACCCGCTTCAACTGCAGGTCTAGAAAGTATAATCCTCTCTATTTTTTTTTCTAACAACATTGTTAAACCTACAGCAACAGCAAGAAAAGTTTTTCCAGTACCAGCTGGTCCTGCAGATATAATTATTTCATTTTGTCTCAACGCTCTTACATACTCTTTTTGTTTTTCTGACCTTGGAATTATAGATTTTTTGGGAGTTTTGATTATATCAGTAACATTTGTATTTTTTACTTTTTCATTTATCATAAACTGATCGACTGAGGATAAAATATCTTTTTGTTCTATACTACCATTATTTTTAAATTGATTTGCAAGAAATTGAATTGCATTTTTTAAAATTTCATTTTTTTCAGGAGTCGATTTAATCAAAATTGAGTTTCCTCTAGAATAGATGCTTGATTCAGTTATTTTTTCCAATTCTTTTAAATTTTGATTAAATTCACCAACTACTCCCATCAGGAGGTCGTTCTCGTGAAAAATTACGCTAATTGAATTATTTTCTGAATAAACAAATTTTAGTGATGAATTAATATCTTTTTTAATAGTATTACTCAAACTTAAGCCACTCTTTGTTTTGAATTATCTAAGCTTTTACCAAATAATGTATTTTGATTGCTACGATTTATTTTTACTTTTATAACATTTCCCATATCAAAATCATTACCATCAAAAATAACTGAAGTCATGTATTCTGATCGACCAAAAAACTTTGTGCCACCATCTATTTTATTTTCAACTAAAACATCTATTTCCTTACCCTCAAGTGATTTATTCATATTAATTTGATTGGTAAATAATTGTTTTTGAACTTTTTCTAATCTTGTAAGTGAAATTTTTTTATCAATTAACTCAAAATTTGCTGCTGTTGTTCCTGGCCTCGGGCTGAATATGAAAGAAAAAGAATTTATAAATTTAATTTTTTTTATTAAATTACAAGTTTCATTAAAGTCCTTCTCATCCTCACCCGGATAGGCAATTATAAAATCACTCGAAAACTTTATTTTTGGGTTAATTTTTTGGAGTTTTTCGTAAGTATTAACATAATCACTTATCTGATGTTTTCTATTCATTGACTTTAGGATCTTATCAGACCCACTCTGAACGGGCAGGTGAACTAAGGGCATTAATTTCTTTGAGATATTATATGCATTGATAAGATCTTCTGTCATATCCCTTGGGTGAGAAGTTGTATATCTAATTCTTTTTATTCCATCTAACTTTTCTATTTCTAAGATTAAATCTGACAATCTGTAGTTCTCATAATTATAAGCATTAACATTTTGACCTAGTAATGTAATTTCACGAACTCCATTTTCTGATAGACTCTCTGCTTCCTCTAATATTTTTTTGAATGGTCTTGAATATTCTGGACCTCTTGTAAATGGTACTACACAGAAATGACAAAATTTATCGCAACCCTCTTGAATAGTTAAAAATGATGAAATTTTTTTTGATGAATTCTTAATATTATCTAAATAATCAAATTTTGTGATGGCATCAAATTCGGTTTCATCTATTTTTTTTTGTTTGGATAAAAATTCCTCAATTTTATCATTTATTTTATGATAGGCTTGCGGTCCAATAACAATATCAATATATGGCTCCCTTTTGATCATTTCCTCATTTTCAGCCTGAGCAACACATCCAGCAACTATAACGATTGGTTTTTTCCGTGACCTAAAATTTTTTTTAACACGTCCAATCTCATGATAAACTTTTTCTTTAGCTTTATCTCTAATATGGCACGTATTAAGTAGATAACAATTAGACTCATCTAGATTTTCAGTTTTTACAAAGCCTATTTCTCTCACAGTATCGAATATTCTGTTAGTATCATATTCGTTCATTTGACAACCAAAAGTTTTGATAAATATCTTTTTATTCATCTTTTGAGTTTACTTTAACACCATATAACTCAAGTTTATGGTCTACTAATTTATAACCATATTTTTTTGCAACTTTTTTTTGCAACTCTTCAATTTCTTCATCCACAAATTCAATTATTTCACCAGATTTAATATCAATCAAATGATCATGATGACTCTCTATCATTGCTTCATATCTAGCCTTACCACCTTTAAAATCATGTTTGGTTAAAATTCCTGCTTCTTCAAAAAGCTTAACAGTTCTATAAACCGTAGCTATACTTATTTTTGGATCAACTTTTGATACACGACTATATAATTCATCAACATCTGGATGATCAGACTCACCATAGGCGGCTTTTGACTCAGAAATTACCTTGGCAATAATTCGCCTCTGCTCAGTTAATTTTACCCCTTTAGATAAACATTGTTGTTCAATTGTATCTGGCATAATTGATTTTAACTCAAATAAATAGGATTTATCAAATTTTTTTCAACTTTCAATTTATCACAAAGTTTTGGGATATTTTCGTATTTAACCTCGTTTTTTTCACTAAAATCCTCAAAACTAAAACAATAATAATCAATTTTATTAGCTAAATGAAAAGCTTTAACAACTGATAAAGAATTTCTTATCCCCGCAAAACTTCCTGGGCCTCGATTAACATAAATTTGAGAAACTTTATCTAAATTTAATTTTTTTTTATTTAGAAAATCGTTTATTAAAATTGATAATTTTTCATAATT
>JBNAKH010000097.1:0-1432 GCA_052047495.1 Candidatus Pelagibacter sp. | reverse complement strand
ACATAAATACTTTATATAAATATTTCTAAATTTCTGGCTACACAATATCAAGCTTATAAAAATGATAAGAAATGGCTTAACTAATTCTATCGGTTGAAATCTGGGTAGGAAATATAGATCTATCCATCTTTTTGAACCCTTAACCTCTACTCCAATTATAGGCACTAAAATTAAAAATATTAGTGATAAGAAAAATAATAGGGAAGAATATTTTAGAAGTTGTTCTTTTTTAATTGAGGACAATACAAAAATTATAATTATCCCTAACAAAATAAAAACTAAATGTTTAAAAAAAAATTGGTAATCATTTGTATCTAATTTATCAGAGGCAATTAATGATGTGGAAACTAAGGAAAAGAACAAACCTGTTAAAAATAATAAAACAATCAGTGAAAAAAGAAACTTATCAATATTTTTCCACCAATCATAATAGATACCAAATAAAGCATTCTTATTTTCCATACATAAATCTTTTTACTAATCGATTAAAATATAAACCTCTTTCTTCGAAGTTTTTAAACCTATCAAACGACGCTGCACAAGGGCTAAATAATATCGTATATTTAACAGATTTTTTTTTTTTGATTATAGAAAAAACGTTTTTCACTGCGTCTTGTAAATTTTTATAATTTTTAAATTTTACTTTACTTCTAAGTTGTTTGATAAAAAGATTTTTATTTTCTCCATAAATAAAAGCAGTAACATTATTTAAATCTTTTTTTTTTAATTCTAATTTATCACCTTTTTTATAAATACCACCCAATAACCATAATATGTTGGAGTCTTTTTTTAACATTCCGGCAGAAGATGAGAAACTGGTAGATTTTGAGTCATTTATGATAGTGAGATACTTCTTTTGGATAATAATTTGTTGGCGATATTTCAAACCCTTAAAATTTTTAATCGTTTTTTGTAAAAGATAGTTTTTTAGTTTTAATTTTTTCGCCAATTCTATAATAAAAGATAGATTTTCTCTATTTGACTCAGTTAAAAAATATTTATTTTTGATTTCCAGATAATTATTGTAATTTTTTTTTGTATTTACTTTAACAATTTTGCAATTAAATTTTTTAGTTTTTAATTTTCTCGAAATTAGTACGTCATCGCTTTTTACAAATGCTAAACAACTTTTGGATTGAGAATCTAAAAGTCTAAATTTTGCATCAACATAGTTTTTAAGAGTTTTATGTCTTTCAAGATGATCAGGTTTGATATTCAAGATTATTGAATACTTTGAACTAAATAACTGACTATAATCTAGCTGGTAAGAAGATGCCTCTATCACAAAAATTGTATTTTTTGATATTTTTTTTTCATTCAATGGAGGGTTGCCAATGTTTCCAATAAGTCTCACATCTTTTTTTTGATCTTTTAAAACTTCATATAGAATTTTAGCAGTGGTAGATTTTCCATTGGTACCTGTAATAGTAAT
>JBNAKH010000096.1:0-6436 GCA_052047495.1 Candidatus Pelagibacter sp. | reverse complement strand
TTTATTGTAAATACAATCTAAGTAATCAGAAGGTTTTAGTTGCAGATGGAAAATCATTAGTAATTAAAACATTAAGTAGTTATTACTTTTATCCACTTGAAAAAACACCTCTAGATACAATTCTAAATAAAGAATTTTTATTAAAAAAAATAAAAAATTTAGACCAAAGAGAAGTAGGTGATGATTTTGTAAACTTTAATTTCATAGAAAATGAAAATGAGATAAATCTATTTTTTGATAAAAAAACTTATAACTTAATTGGATGGCAAACTGTAGATATTTACCAAAATGTAAGTATTACCTATCTTTCCTCAATTAAAAGAAATCAAAAATTAAAAAAGGAAATATTTAAACTTCCACAACAAAACTAGCTTATATTATGATTGTTTCAGTTTTAAAAACTTTCATACCTCGTGCAATATAATTATTTAATGCATTTTTGTGATCTAATGAACACGTATGGACCCAAACTCTTTTGGGTTTTTCTTTAAAAGAATTTTTAATTGCGGCTGATAATAAATATGAACCTAATTTTTTATTTTGATATTCTTCCAATAAACCCAAATAAGCAATCTCAACTTCATTTTTATCTCTGTGTAAAATTAATTCAAAATAACCTGCTAATTCATCCCCATCTTTTAAAATATATGTCTTAACTTTATTGTCAGAAACATAGTCCAACCATTGTTTTTCACTCCACACTAATCGATCTACCCAATGATGACTTTTACCAATATTTTTATAAAAAAATTTATTTAACTGAAAATCAACTGGATCGACTAAATTTATTGAGTAGTGATCTGATAAATTTGAAGAGTCTTTTAAATCTTCTAAATAAGACATTTCTAGATAATTTCTCTCGACTTTCTTATTCACTGCACCATCTTACCAACTGGTTCGCCACCAAATAAATGAAAATGAAGGTGAGGAACTTCTTGACCACCATGTTCATTAATATTTGCTAAAGCTCTATATCCTTTACCCGTATCGACTGAAATACCAAGTTTTTTTGCTACTATATTGATACCTTTTAATAATCCTACCATCTCATCTGGTGAAGCTTTTTTACTAAAATCATCTAAATCAATATATTTTCCTTTCGGAATTACAAGTGCGTGAATTTTTTTTTGAGGGTTTATATCGTGAAAAGATAATACAAACTCATCTTCATAAATTTTTTTACAAGGAATTTCACCTCTTAAAATTTTTGCAAAAATATTGTTTTCATCATACGTCATTCTAAAACTTTTAACTCCTCATTTATGCTAATTATTTTACCACCTCTAATATTAGCATCTACAACAGCACATTCGTAATAAGCAAAAGATGTTTCCTCAGCTATTCTTTTCATATCTAAACACTTTGATTTGCTTTTTACCAATAAATGCTCATTTAAGTCAGGAGGGTCACCCAAATACATCATCAATGCAATAACCTTGCCTTTCTTTTCAAAATCAGACCCTTCCTCTAACTGAATAACTCTAGAAGAAACACCTATTTCAAAGTTTGTGAAAGCAACATAACCCTTATAAATTCCAAAACAAATTAATAAAATTATAATGTATTTTATTTTACTCATTTGATTTTTTTCTTTTTTCTAACTCACTTTCAATATCTTCAATCTTAATATTATGTGCCTCAAGATATATTATCAAATGATAAAATACATCAGCAGCTTCATGTATTTTATTAGTATCTTTATCTACAGCCTCAATAAGTTCATTTATTTCCTCCAGAACTTTTGATTTGCTTAGTAACTTATCTGATAATAATTTATTGGTATAGGATCCATCAATCGGCTTTTCTTTTCTTTCGCGCGCGAGTTTAAATAGATTTTCAAGTGTACTTAACATTCTAAATTCTAACAGGAATTCCTTTTGAGTCCAAATATTCCTTGGCTTCTTTAACAGAATGTTTTCCATAGTGAAATATTGATGCCGCCAAAACTGCACTAGCATTTCCTAATTTTATTCCATCAACCAAATGATCTAGATTACCAACGCCTCCTGATGCAATTAAAGGTATATTTACTTTTGATGCAATTTTACTCATCAAATCGACGTCATAACCTATTTGTGTTCCATCTCTATCCATTGATGTTACAAGTAATTCTCCTGCCCCATTATCCTCCATTTTTTTGGCATACTCCAAAGCATCTAGACCACTATTATTTCTGCCTCCATGAGTAAATATTTCCCACTTATCACCATTTTTCTTTGCATCAATTGCAACAACAATACATTGTGAACCAAACTTTTTTGAACTATCTAAAACAACTTTTGGATTTTCAACAGCAGCAGTATTAATAGATACTTTATCGGCACCACAATTTAATAATTTATTTATATCCTCTATACTTCTTACTCCACCACCGACAGTTAAAGGTACAAAGCATTTTTTTGATGTTCTTTCAACCACATCATAAATTGTATCTCTATTTTCATTAGAAGCTGTAATATCTAAAAAACAAATTTCATCTGCTCCACCATCGCTATAAATTTTTGCTTGTTCAACTGGATCCCCAGCGTCTTTCAAATTAACAAAGTTTATACCCTTTACAACTCGGCCATTTTTAACATCTAAACAAGGTATTAATCTATTTTTAAGCATCTTCTCTCACCAGTTCTTTTAATTTTATGTCTCCATCATAAATAGCTTTACCAACTATTATACCTTCAATATTTTTCAAAGTTTTAGCTTTTTTAATGTCATCGATTGATGAAACACCACCAGAAATAATCACAGGACAATTTGATTTTTCAGCAACTTTTGAAGTCTCTTCAAAATTTGGGCTTTGTTTCATACCATCTCGATTTATATCTGTATAAATAAGTCTGCTAACACCATAACCATTTACTTCTCTCAAGTAATCCAGGGTTAACTGATTAGAATTTTCCTTCCACCCAGATACTGATAAGTAACCATCTTTAGCATCTAAACCTAGCGCAATTTTGTTTGGAAATTTTAGACATGCTTCTCTTAAAAAATTTTTATCTTTGATTGCGGCACTGCCTAAGATTACTTTTTCAACTCCAGCTTCAGTATATTTTTGAATACTTTCAAAATTTCTCACACCTCCACCAACCTCAATTTTGAGATCAAATTTACTTACTATATCTTGAATAATATCTAAATTAGTGGTTTCACCAGTTATAGCTCCATCTAAATCAACAATATGTAAATTTTTAAAACCATGATCTTTATATTTACCAGCTTGTTCAAGTGGAGACATTTCATATTCAGTTTTATTATCAAAGTCTCCTTTAACTAATCTGACACACTTTTTATCTTTTATATCTATAGCTGGAAAAATTTTCATTTTTTTATTTATAAATTAATAAAGTTATCAATTATTTTGAGCCCCATCATGTCACTTTTTTCAGGGTGAAATTGAGTTCCAAAGATATTTTCTTTTTCAACAGAGCAAACAATATTTGATGAATAATCTGTTGTCGCAGAAATAACTTTTTTATCCTTTGGAATAAATTCATAACTATGGACAAAATACATGTGGGTGTCATTTTCTATATTTTGAAAAATCTTACTTTCTTTGACAATTCTAATTTGGTTCCAGCCAATATGAGGGAGTTTATATCTACCATTTTGATTATCTATTTTTGAGACTTTACCTGAAATCCACCCTAACCCTTTAGTTTCTGTTTCTTCATATCCAATATCAGCAAACATTTGTAAGCCAACACAAATTCCGAGAAGAGGTTTTTTATTAGTTATTGCAAATTCATTAAGAGTGTCGATAAGACCATTAATTTTGTTCAAGGCATCTACACAACTTTTAAATGAGCCCTGGCCAGGTAAAACTACTTTGTCACTAGACTTAATCTTATTTAAATCAGCAGTAATCTCAATATTTACCTTATCTTTGGCAACCTCTTTAAAAGAGTTTATCACCGAGCTGATATTACCCGAGTTGTAATCAACAATAGTAACTTTCATTAATTTTTATAATGAGCCTTTAGTAGATGGAATGGATTTACTATTCCTAGGATCTATCTCTAATGCAGCTCTTAATGATCTTGCCAATCCTTTAAAACAAGACTCAATGATATGGTGACTATTATCACCATAAATATTTTCTACGTGCAAAGTAATTCCTGCTGCTTGAGAAAAAGCTTGAAACCATTCTTTAAATAGTTCTGTATCCATCTCGCCAAGCTTTTCGACTTTTAATTTTACTTTCCAAATTAAATAAGGTCTGTTCGAAATATCAATTGCAACACGTGATAAAGTTTCATCCATTGGTATCATCGCATGTGCGTATCTTCTAATACCAACAGATTTTTTTAATGCTTTTTTCAAAGCCTCGCCAATCGCTATACCTGTGTCTTCAGTCGTGTGGTGAAGATCAATGTGCGTATCTCCTTTGGCTTTTATTCTCATATCAATTGATGAATGCTTGGATAATTGCTCAAGCATGTGATTAAGAAATCCTATTCCAGTATCGATCTTATATTTACCTTTACCATCAATGTTGAGATCAACACTTATACTGGTCTCTTTTGTTTTCCGACTAATTTTACCTTTACGCTTCATAATTAAAAAGAGGTATACATATATTATCCAATTATGGCAATAATACTAAACCTGGGCTTGAACTATCAAATTTAGTATCCATTTATAAGCTATGACAACAATTGTTTTAGTTAGAAAAAATAATGAGGTAGTGGTAGCTGGTGATGGTCAGGTAAGTATGGGAAATACTGTCGTAAAAAGCACTGCGTCTAAAGTAAGAAAAATTGAAAAAAGAGATGTTGTCGCTGGATTTGCAGGCTCCACTGCAGATGCTTTGACTTTGTTTGAAAGATTAGAAGCTAAAATAGAAAAACATGCAGGAAACTTATCAAGAGCTGCTGTTGAATTAGCAAAAGATTGGCGAACTGACAAATACTTAAGAAGACTTGAGGCACTTATGGCTATTGGTGACAAAAATAATAGCTATATTATTTCTGGAACTGGAGACGTACTTGAACCAGAAGGAGATGTAATTGGAATTGGTTCAGGTGGAAATTATGCTCTAGCAGCTGGTAAAGTTTTAATAGGTACAGATATGAGTGCTGAAGAGGTGGCAAAGAAAGCAATTGAAGTCGCTTCAGAAATCTGTGTTTTTACAAATAATAATATTAAAGTTGAAAAAATATAATGGAAAAATCTAACGTTACACCTCTTGTCCCAAAAGATAAAAATTCAAAAGACGATGAAACTTTAGTTAGTTCATTATCTCCGAGAGAAATAGTTTCAGAATTAGATAGATTTGTAGTCGGTCAAAATAAAGCTAAAAAAGCTGTTGCGGTGGCTCTGAGAAATAGATGGAGAAGACAAGCTTTAAAAGGTGAAATGAAAAATGAAGTACTACCCAAAAATATACTTATGATTGGACCAACTGGAGTTGGTAAAACTGAAATCTCTAGAAGACTATCAAAACTTGCTGAGGCTCCATTTGTTAAAGTTGAAGCTACAAGATTTACTGAAGTTGGGTATGTGGGAAGAGATGTTGAGCAAATTGTAAGAGATTTAATTGAAATTGCTATTTCAATGGAAAAGGTAAAAAAAAGAAAAGAAGTTTACGCTAAAGCACAAAAGATGGCAGAAGAAAAAGTTTTAGATGCTTTAGTTGGAAAAAAAGCAAGTACGGCTACCAGAGAGAGTTTTAGAAAAAGATTGAGAGATGGGGATTTAGACAACAACGAAATTGAAATAGCTGTAAGTGATACTGGTGGAAGTGGAACATCATTTGAAATTCCAGGTATGCCAGGAGCAAATGTTGGTATGATTAATATTGGAGAGATGCTTGGTAAATCTATGGGTACAAAAGAAAAAAAGAAAAAAATGACTGTAAAAGAATCTCATGAAATTTTAATTAATGATGAGTCTGATAAATTGATTGAACAGGATAAAATTATTAAAGCAGCTAAAATTTCAACTGAAAATAATGGAATAGTCTTTTTAGACGAAATTGATAAAATTTCTGGCAGAACCGATAGAGTTGGAGGAGATGTATCCAGAGAAGGAGTACAAAGAGATTTATTACCTCTTATTGAAGGTACAACAGTTAATACAAAATATGGTCCTATTAAAACAGATCATATATTATTTATCGCATCTGGAGCTTTCCAACTTGCAAAACCATCAGACCTATTACCTGAACTACAAGGAAGACTACCAATAAGAGTGGAGCTAGAGGCTTTGACTAGTGAGGACTTTAAAAGAATTCTTCAAGAACCAGACTATAGTTTAATCAAACAATACATAGCTTTGTTAAAAACAGAAAATGTTGATTTAGAATTTGCAGATGATGGTATTGATGCAATTGCAAATATAGCATCTGAAGTCAATGCAACTGTTGAAAATATTGGTGCAAGAAGATTACATACAATTATTGAAAAGATATTAGATGAAATTAGTTTTACCGCTACTGACA